>NZ_BAAAVI010000009.1:0-166108 GCF_039534445.1 Streptosporangium fragile
GGGCGACCAGCGCCGCGGGCGCCGGGCCGCCCCCGCCCGCCACGCCCCCGCCCGCCGCGCCGCGGACCGTCCTCAGCTCCGGGTGAACGTCCGCACCGTGGGCAGGAGCCGGTCGTCGAACCCGAACAGCGCCTGGTTCTCCCAGCCGTTGCCGGAGGAGGGGTCGGCCGGATCCCAGCCGTTGCCGGGCACGCCCGTCCAGGTCGCCTCCCAGTAGAAGACACCCAGGCCCCGGCCGCCGGGGACGGACCGGACGGCCTCGATCACCTGCCGCATCATCGCGGCCTGCCCCTCCGGCGTGGCCGGGTAGCCGGGGTAGGGCTCGGCGGAGGTGACGATGTTCTCCCAGCCGTCGTCGTCGGCGGTGGTGAAGGGGTGGGCCGTCTCCACGACCACGACCGGCTTGGCGTAGCGGGCGGCGACGTCGTGCAGGTTGGCGCGGAACGCCTCCAGGGTCCCGTGCCAGTAGGAGTAGTAGGACAGGCCGATCACGTCGTAGCGCACGCCGTGGGCGGCGGCGGTGTCGAACCACCAGCGGTACAGGTCGTTGTCCGCCCCGTCGGCCAGGTGGAGCACCACCTTCGTCGAGGAGGACACCTCCTTGGCCGCGTCGTGGCCCGCGTTGAGCAGCGCGGCCAGGTTCGGCCAGTTGTCCCAGCGGCCGTCCGGCCAGAGCAGCCCGCCGTTGAGCTCGTTGCCGATCTGCACCATGTCGGCCGGGGTGCCCTGCGCCTTCAGCGCGCCCAGCACGTCACGGGTGTGGGCGGCGACGGCCTGCTTGAGCTCCTCGAACGGCAGGTCGGCCCAGGCGGCGGGCTTGTTCTGCTTGCCGGGGTCGGCCCAGCTGTCGGAGTAGTGGAAGTCGACCAGCAGCCCCATGCCCCGGGCCTTGGCCCGCTTGGCCACGGCCAGGACCTGCGTCTTGGTGTTGTAGCCGTCGGCCGGGTTCACCCACACCTTCAGCCGTACGTAGTTGAGCCCGGCCGAGCCCAGGATGGCCAGCGCGTCGCCGCGCCTGCCGTTCTCGTAGCGGTAGACCCCGCCGAGCGCCTCCGACTTGGCCAGGCTGGAGACGTCGGCGCCCATGATGGGCGGACTGTCGGGGTGCGGGCCGGTCGCGGCGTGCGCCGGCTGCCCGGTGGTGAGGGCGGCGGCGCAGAGCAGCAGCGCCGCGAGAATCCTTCGCATGGTTCCTCCGGTCAGGTGAGGACGGGTGGTGTTCCTGAGGGGTGCACGGCTCCCGCGGCGACGATCGCGGCGGCGCTCGCGGGAACCGTACGGGTCATCGGTGGGCGAACCGGGTCAGCCCACCGGAGGAGTGGTGCGGACAACCCCCGAAGACCCCCGGTGACGCGCCGTGGTCGGGTGGCCGGCGCGGCACCGGGGGAGATCATGCGTCCCCGGCGAGCGCGACGACCGTGACGCCGCCGGCCGGCACGGTCGCCGAGCCCGTGTGCTCGGCACCGTCGAAGACCCCGGTCCCGCGCACGCCGGGAACCGTGACCGGCTCGTCGCCGTGGTTGACGAGGAAGAGGTGGCGGCCTCGCCGGACGAGCTCCAGGGTGTCCGGCAGGCCGCGCGGCCGGGACACACCCGCCCGGTCGAGGGCCGAGCGGAGGACGTCGCGCAGGTCGCCGTGCGACTCCGTGCCCGGTACGCCCGGCTCCGTACCCGACCCCGCGCCCGATTCCGCGCCCGACTCCGCGCCCGACTCCGCGGCCGGCTCCGGGTCCGGGACCGCGCCGGGACGGGCGGCGGCGCGGGCGTCCGGAACGGGGTCGAGGGCGGTCGCGACATACCAGGCGGTTCCCGCGCCGAGATCGTGGCGGGTCACCGCGGGGTGTCCCGCGTCGGGGCCGTCCGCGAAGGTGTGCACGACGCGCGCTCCGGCGAGGCGGACCCGCTCGGACCAGATCCGGCCGGTGAGGCGCCCGCCGCCCAGCGGGACCGTCCCCTTCTCGGGCAGCGGGTGGAACTCCTCCACCGAGATGCCGAGCACGTCGCGCAGCGCTCCCGGGTAGGCGCCCGGGTGGATGGTGTCGTTCTCGTCGACGATGCCGGAGAAGTAGGAGACGACCAGGTGGCCGCCGGCCTCGACGTAGCGGTGCAGGTTCTTGGCGGAGGACTCCGCGAGCAGGTAGGAGCTCGGCACGACGACCATCCTGTACGCCGACAGGTCGGCCGACGGGTGGACGAAGTCGACGGTGACGTGCTCGCGCCAGAGCGCCTCGTAGTAGGCCTCCATCCGCTCGCGGAAGTCCAGGTCCACCGAGGGGTGCCAGCCCAGCCCGAGCGCCCAGAACGACTCCCAGTCCCACACGAGCGCGACCTCGGCCTCGACGCGGGAGCCGCGGACCCCGGCCAGCCCGCGCAGGTCGGCGCCGAGGGCGACCACGTCGCGCCAGAGCTCGGAGCCGGTCCCCGCGTGCGGCACCATCGCCGAGTGGAACTTCTCCGCGCCGTAGCGGGAGGCGCGCCACTGGAAGAACAGCACCGAGTCCGACCCCCGCGCGACGTGGGCCAGGCTGTTGCGCCGCATCTCCCCGGGCCGCTTGGCGAGGTTGCGCGGCTGCCAGTTGACGGCACCGGTCGAGTGCTCCATGAGCATCCACGGCTCGCCGCCGGCGACCGAGCGGGTGAGGTCGGCCGCCATGGCCAGCTCGATGTGGTTGTCGGCCCGCCCGGCGTCGAGGTAGTGGTCGTTGGCGACGACGTCCACCTCGCCCGCCCACCGCCAGTAGTCCATCGGCTCGCAGTTGGGGACCATGAAGTTGGTGGTGACCGGCAGGTCGCTGAAGCGGCGGATGATGTCGCGCTCGCGCCGGAAGTTGGCGATGTGGGCGTCGACGGAGAAGCGCGCGTAGTCGAGCTGGAGGGCCGTGAGCTGCCCCGGCGCGGCCCGCGGGGGCTCCACCTCCTCGAAGGAGCCGTAGGTCAGCCCCCAGAACGTGGTCCCCCAGGCCGCGTTGAGCGTGGCCACGTCGCCGTGGCGCTCGCGCAGCCACTCGCGGAACGCCTCGGCCGACGTCTCGCAGTAGCAGCGCGCGTTCGCCCAGCCGTACTCGTTGTGGACATGCCACATGACGACTGCCGGGTGCCCGGCGTAGCGCTCGGCGATCCGCTCGGCGATCCGGGCGGAGGCGGCGGCGTACTCCGGTGAGCTGGGGCAGAAGCCGTGCCGGGAGCCGCCCCCGACGACCCGGCCCTCGCGGTCGACGACGCGGCTGCCGGGGTAGGCCTTCCGGAACCACGCGGGCGGGGACGAGGTCGGCGTCGCCAGGTCGGCCTTGACGCCCGCGGCGTCGAGCAGGTCGATGATCCTGTCCAGCTTGCCGAAGTCGTACACGCCCTCGGCGGGTTCCAGCAGGCTCCAGTTGAAGATGCCGAGGCTGACCAGGTTGACCCCGGCCTCGCGCATCAGCCGGACGTCCTCGCGCCAGACCTCCTCCGGCCACTGCTCGGGGTTGTAGTCCCCCCCGTACGCGATTCCCTCCGGCAGGGCGGGATATCCAGGCAACAGCTCCCCCTTGGACGAATTCTGTGAACGTGCACAGTAGCGGACGGCACACAGGCGGGGAAGAGCTGCTGTGAGATCACCTCATCTGAGCCATATTTAACGAGAACGTAACGGGCATTGACAGTGCGCTATGCCGGATTTCACTCTGTGAACGCTCACAGAAGTCGTCCACGGGCAGGCCTCGCCCCTTCCCCGCCCTCCCCCGGACTCCGGCATCCACGACACGGAGGAACGCATGCATAAAAACCGGCTCGCAACGGCGGCGGCCGTCCTACTCTCCGCCGCCCTGGCCGCCGGGTGCTCCGGCGCCGCCCAGGAGCCGGCCGCCCCGGCCGCGCAGAACTCCGCCCCCTCGGGGCCGGTCACGTTGACCTACTGGACCTGGGTCCCGAACATGGACAAGGTCGTGGCGGTCTGGAACCAGGCCAACCCCGACATCCGGGTGACGGTCAGCAAACAGGCCGGGGGCGACGACGCGGCCGCCAAGTTCCTGACCGCCGCCAAGGCGGGCAACCCCCCGGACCTGGTCCAGGCCGAGTACCAGATGCTGCCGTCCTTCGTCGCCGCCGACGCGGTGGCCGACCTGAAGAACGAGGTGGGCCAGGCGAAGGCCGAGTTCGGCGAGGGGATCTGGGGGCTGGTCACGCTCGGCACCGACGGCGTCTACGCCGTCCCCCAGGACAGCGGGCCGATGATGCTCTACTACCGCAAGGACCTGTTCGACAAGTACGGCATCGAGGTCCCCAAGACGTGGGACGAGTACGCCGAGGCCGCCCGCACCGTGCACAAGAAGGACCCCAAGGTCTTCCTCGGCACCTTCTCCAGCAAGGACCCGGGCTCCTTCGCGGGCCTCGCCCAGCAGGCCGGCGCCCAGTGGTGGTCCATCAGCGGCGAGGCGTGGAAGGTCGGCGTCGACGACGAGGCCACCAGGAAGGTCGCCGACTACTGGGGCGGCCTCGTCAAGGAGGGCGTCATCGACGACCAGCCGTACTTCACCCCCGAGTGGAACAAGGCACTCAACGACGGCACCCTGCTGACCTGGCCGTCGGCGGTGTGGGGGCCGGGCGTGCTGTCCAGCAACGCGCCCAAGGGCAAGGGGAAGTGGGCCATCGCGCCGCTGCCGCAGTGGAGCGCCGGGGAGAGCACCACCGGCTTCTGGGGCGGCTCGTCCACCGCGATCGCCACGAAGTCCCCCCACAGGGCCGCCGCCGCGAAGTTCGCCACCTGGCTCAACACCGACCCCAAGGCGCTCGGACTGCTGGTCGAGGAGGGCGCGGTCTACCCGGCCGCCACCAAGGGCGCCACCCTGCTCGGCGACGCCCCCGAGTACTTCGCCAACCAGCCCGGCTTCTGGCAGCAGGCCGCCGCGATCTCCGCCACCGCGCGGGGCTTCACGTTCGGTCCCAACGTCAACGTGACCTACAACGCCTTCAAGGACGCCTTCGACAAGGCCGTCCAGAACCGGTCGCCCTTCTCCGACGCCGTCCGCACGATGCAGGAGGCGACCGTCGCCGACATGCAGAAGTCCGGATTCCAGCTCGCCCGATGAGAGTGCGACGCAGCGGCGGCGCCCGCACCGCGGGCGCCGTCCCCTACCTGTTCCTCACCCCGGCCCTGGCGCTGTTCGCGCTCTTCACGGCCGTCCCGATCGTCTACACGGCCTACCTCAGCCTGCGGCGCACCAAGGTCTCCGGGCTGGGCCTGGGCAAGGGCTCGCGCACCGAGGTCTTCGCCGGGCTCGGCAACTACGCCGCCGCGCTCACCGACGGCGAGCTGTGGGCCGGCTGGCTGCGGGTCCTCGGGTACGGCCTGCTGGTGCTGGCGGTCATGCTCGGCCTCGCCCTGCTGTTCGCGCTGCTGCTGGACTCCGCGCACGTGCGGCTGGCGCGCTTCTCCAGGATCTCCGTCTTCCTGCCGTACGCGGTGCCCGGCGTGGCCGCCACCCTGCTCTGGGGCTTCCTCTACCTGCCGAGCCTCAGCCCGATCCGGCAGGTGCTCGACGCCGACCTGCTCGGCCCGGGCACCGTGGTGTTCTCGATGGCGAACGTCGCGGTCTGGGGCGGCGTCGGGTTCAACACGCTGGTGCTCTACACCACGCTGCGGGCCGTGCCCAGGACCTACTACGAGGCCGCCCGGATCGACGGGGCGGGCGAGGTCCGGATCGCGCTGCGGATCAAGATCCCGCTTCTGCTGCCCGCGATCATCCTGACCACGGTGTTCTCGATCATCGCGACGGTCCAGGTGTTCACCGAGCCGACCACCCTGCGGCCGCTGACCAACACGATCAGCTCGACCTGGAGCCCGCTCATGAAGGTCTACCGGGACGCCTTCGTCACCGGCGACCTCTACTCGGCCGCCGCCACCTCGATCGTCATCGCGGTGATCTCCCTGGTCCTGTCGTTCGGATTCCTGCGCGTCGTCCGCGACCGCGCCTTCGGGGAGGGCTGATGACCGGCGTGCCTCTCCCGGCGATCCCCACGGTGCTTCCCGCGGTGCCACCTGCGGTGCCCCTCGCAGTGCCGCCCGCGGTACCTCCCGCAGTGCCACCCGCGGTACCTCCCGCGGTGCCTCCCGCGGTGCCTCCCGCGGTGCCTCCCGCGGTGACCGTCCCGGCGACCTCCGCAGCGATCCTCGCAGTAAGGAGTGCGGCCCGGTGACCGCCACGACCCTGACCGCGACACGCCACCGGGCCGCGCCGCGGCCCCGCCGCCCGCTCGGGATCGCACCGACCGCGATCCTGCTGCTGGGCGCGCTCTACTGCCTGCTGCCGGTCGGCTGGGTGCTGGTGGCCGCCACCAAGTCGAAGGCGGAGCTGTTCTCCACCCCGGCCTTCGCCCCCGGCACCGGGCTGCTGTCCAACATCACCGACCTGGCGCAGTACCGCGGGGGCGTGTTCTGGCTGTGGATGCTGAACACGCTGCTGTACGCGGGCGGCGGGGCGCTGCTGTCCACGGCCGTCTCCGCGGTCTCCGGCTACACCCTGGCCAAATACCGCTTCCCCGGCCGGAACCTGATCTTCAACCTGCTGATCGGCGGCATCCTGGTGCCCGCCGTGGTGCTGGCGATCCCGCAGTACCTGCTGTTCTCGAAGATCGGGCTGGCCGACACCTACTGGTCGGTCCTGCTGCCGCAGATCCTGCACCCGTACAGCATCTACCTCGCGCGCATCTACGCCACCGCCGCCGTCCCCGACGCGCTGCTGGAAGCCGGGCGCATCGACGGGGCCGGGCACTGGCTGCTCCTGCGCCGGGTGGCCCTGCCCCTGATGGTCCCGGGCATGGTGACGATCTTCCTGTTCCAGTTCGTGGCGATCTGGAACAACTTCCTGCTGCCGTTCATCATGCTCGGCGACGACCAGAAGTTCCCGCTGACCGTGGGGCTGTACACGCTGCTCGCGGCGGGGGCCAACCAGCCGTCGCTCTACAACCTGATCCTCACCGGCACGTTCCTGTCGATCATCCCGCTGATCGCGCTGTTCCTCACGATGCAGCGCCACTGGCGGACCGACCTGGCCGGCGGGGCCGTGAAAAGCTAGTGGGCGGGCCGTTCGACGGCCGGCGGACCGCCGGCCGAGGGGACAATGGCAGCATGGCGAAACGTCCGACCATCCACGACGTCGCGGCGGCGGCGGGAGTCTCCCGGGGCACGGTCTCCCGGGTGCTCAACGGCGACCGGTACGTGAGCACCGCGGCGCGGGTGGCCATCGAGCGGGCCATCTCCGAGACCGGCTACGTCGTCAACCGCAACGCCCGGAGCCTGGTCACCCAGCGCTCCGGGTCGGTCGTCATGGTGCTGTCCGAACCCCACGAGAAGGTCTTCGAGGACCCGAACTACAGCACCACCATCCGTGTCGCCATCCGGCGGCTGGCGGTGCGCGACATGTCCATGGTCATCATGCTGGCCGGGGACGACGGCGACCGCGACCGGGTGGTCCGCTACGTGCGCGGCGGCCACGCCGACGGGGTGCTGCTGATGTCCACCCACGCGGGCGACCCGCTGGTGGACGCGCTGGAGACCATGCGCATCCCCGCGGTCGCCTGCGGCGCGGTGATCGGCAAGGAGAACGTGATCCCGTACGCCGCCGCGAACGACCGGGAGGGCGCCCGGCAGATGACCCGCTACCTGGTCGAGCAGGGCCGCAGGCGGATCGCCACCATCACCGGCCCGCTCGACACGCCCGGCGGCGTCCAGCGGCTGGAGGGCTTCGCCGACGTGCTCGGCCGCAAGGCGTCCAAGAAGCTGATCGAGCACGGCGACTGGACCCAGCTGAGCGGGGAGAGCGCCATGGCCCGGCTGCTGGAGCGCGCCCCCGACCTCGACGCGGTCTTCGTCGCCTCCGACCTGATGGCCGCGGGCGCGCTGTCCACCCTGCGCGCGGTCGGACGGCGGGTGCCGGACGACGTCGCGGTGGGCGGGTTCGACGACTCGGCGGTGGCGCTCACCACGCACCCCCCGCTGACGACCATCCGGCAACCCCTGGAACGGGTCGCCGAGGAGACCGTCCGCCTGCTGCTCGCGCGCATCGACGGCACCGAGCACATCGAGCCGGTCGTCCTGCCCACCGACCTCATCGTCCGCGAGTCGGCCTGACCTCCGGGCCGCCGGATCGCCGCGGGGCGCGATCCCGGTGGCCGAACCGCGGGCGGAAACCCCGGGCCGGCGGCCGTCAGCGGCCGGGGGACGAGCCGTTCACGGTGAGGACCTGCTCGGTCTCGATGGCGGGGAAGGTGCCCGTGTCGACGATGCCGTGCTCGTTGTAGGCGGCCTCCAGCAGCGCGTGCGCCTTGGGCTCCAGCTTCCACAACGCCCGGTACTCGCGGGCGGTGGCCAACGAGATGCCGACCTCGTGCGCGATGTCGGCCGCGCGGGGCACGAACTTCCGCTCGATCTGCTTGTCCCAGTACTCCCGCGCGGCACGCATCAGGGCCGCGCGCTGCGCGGTGTCGACGACCGGCGGCGGGGTGTCGTCCACCACGTGCGGCTCATCGTCGTCGTCATCGTCGATCGAGATCGCCACGGACGGGTCGGCGGACACGGCCGGGCGCAGGGGCACGACCCGGCGCGCCGGAGGCTCCTCCCGCTCCGGCTCCCACGGCACCGGCGGGGTCAGGTCGATCAGGGCGGAGGTGTTGTAGAGCGCCCCGATCTGGGAGAGCAGCGCCTCCTGCCGCGCGGAGTCGACCGCGAGCCCGCTGTGCTCCACCGCCTGGTCCATGGCACGATCCAGCTTGGCGAGCGCCGCGCGCATCTTCCGCTCCGAGGCCCCGGAGGCGCGCAGCGCGCGGGCCCGCTTGGCGGCCAGCGCGACCCGGGTCAGCCTGCGGTGGGCGTCGACCTCGCTCGCCGTCCGGTCGCTGACCTCGGCCAGCCCGATGCGGACCAGCGCCCGCTCCGGGGTGATCCGCCAGTTGATGCGGGCCCGCCCCGTGATGCGGTGCCGCTCGATCGCCATGCCCCGCTCCCAGAGCCAGGCCGCCACCAGCGGCGCGGCGAGCCGGAAGACGGCCTCGGCCGGGCTGCGGGCGTCCATGCTCGACAGCACCGCCGTCAGGCCGGTGAGCACCCACACGGCGACCCCGTCGATGCCCGCGGAGAAGTTCTCCCTCATGTTGCGGCGGGCCCGGACGGCGCTGGTGATGACGGCGACCTCGATGAAGGCGAAGAGCAGCAGCCGCAGCGGCCCGTCGAAGCCGAGGACGTCGCTGGAGAAGCGCCACATGCCCTGGGCGGAGACGCCCGTCGCGATGCTCGCGGCGACGATGGTGAGGATGTCCTCCACAGGACGGGGCGCGACGTGGCGCTGGTAGACGTGGACCGCAAGACGCAGGAGCGCGCGGAGCGCGAAGTAGGCCACGGCCATGAGGACCAGGCCGAACACAGCGATGATGATCGTTAAGACCGGCTGGTCCGCGGCGAAGGTAGTGATTTGATCGATGGGGGGCATCAGTCACTGTCCGTCAGTCTCGGTGTCCGACAGATATCCAGCCGATCATTCCAGAATGTCGGCGGCTTGTTTGCGAAACGGACGCTCATTGTGTGACGGGAGTGAACATCCCCACGAGGATGAGATCACCGTAACAGAACGGGACCATCCGATCGTGGCGAGCCTCGCGGCCCCGGGGGGGCAGGAGATCGCTTCTGCCGTTCTGACCTGGTCGGACATCCACGGTCGGCCCTCTCGGCGGTCAGGGGGTGCGGCGCAGCGGTGGACGGCTGACCCAGGTGGCCCAGCGCCAGAGCCATTCCAGGGGGCCCTGACGGTAGCGGCGCAGCCAGAGCGTGGACCCCAGCCACTGGGGGACGAGGATGGCCCCGGCGATCAGGAGCACCGTCCCCGAGGACCAGCCGTCCGGCGAGCCACCGACGAGGCGGGTGGCCACCAGGACGAGGACCGTGGCGGACAGGTAGTTGGTCAGCGCCATTCGGCCCAGCGGCGCGAAAACCCCCTGGAGCACCGGCCGGAGCGGCGTTCTGAGCAGGAGCAGCAGGGCGCACACGTAGGCGCCCGCCATCAGCAGTCCGGCGACGGCGAACCAGGAGCTGAAACCACCCGCGCCGGCGGCCCCGGACTCGACCTGCATCCACAGGGCGGGCACCGCCCCCACCGCGAAGACCGGGCCCAGCACGGCCGGGACGCGGGTGGAGCGCTCGATCCGGTCGATCGCACCGTACCGGGTCAGCACCGAGCCCAGCAGGAACAGCCCGGGCACCAGCGGCACGCCGTTGCTGCCGAGGATCGGCGGCAACGCGATGAGGACCGCGGCGAGCCCCGCGACGGCCCGGCGCGGCAGCCACGTCGAGGGCAGCAGCACCAGCAGGCCGACGACGGCGTAGATGGTCAGGATGTCGCCCCGCCACAGCAGGAACATGTGTGCCAGGCCCAAGGCGAGCAGCGCCAGAAGCCGGCGCAGCAGGAGCAGCCGCGGGTGGGGGACGCGGCCTTCCGCGGAGTCCAGCAGCAGCGAGAAACCGATGCCGAACAGCAGGGAGAAGATCGGGAAGAAGCGCTGGTCGACGAACAGCCCCAGCCAGGCGTCGTCCCGGCCCGTCGTCACCACGGGCTGTGTGGCCGACACGACGTCGCCCATGTGGGCGATCGGTTTGACGTTGGCCAGCAGGATCCCGCACAGGGCGAACCCCCGGATGACGTCGAGTGCGGCGATGCGAGGGCGGGCGGCCGAGCGCGGCTCCCCCGGGGCGGCGGCGTGGTGTCCTGCCCGGGAGGGGGAGGCGTGGTGTCCTGCCCGGGAGGGGGAGGCGGGGCCGGGCAGCTCCGGTACGGGAGCGGCAAGGCTGTCGGGCTCGGGGTGGCCGGGCCGGTGCCGGGCTCGCCGTGCCGGGGGGAATTCCTCACGTGACATGGGGACACATCCTGCGGATCCGGGTCCGGAGCGGCACGGGTCGAAAGCAGGGTTCGCGCCGGGTGAGATCGTACTTTCGGCCGGTTCGAGGACGGGGGCCGACGGCCTAGCCTGAAGCGCGTGAACGGCCGGGATCGACTGGGCGGGCGCCCGGCGGGCGAGACCGGCGCCCGAGGTGCGCGGATGGCGGCCGAGGCCGGGCTCGGGGCCGTGTTCGCCGGTCTGCTGGTCTTCTGGGCCTACCGGGTCGCGGACAGCTGGGGCGGCGGTTACTGGCGGTTCGGGTGCGTGGCCGGGGCGATCGTGTGCGGGCTCGCCCTGGTGCGCCGGCGCGGCCGGGTGTGGGCGGCGCTCGCCGGCCTGGCCGTCGCGGTGGCCGCCAACCTGGTCTCCCGGTTCGCCGACCTGCCGGCCGAACCCGGCCCGGCCATGGCACTGGCCCTGTCCGTGCTGGTCGGGTCGGCGGTCAGAGCGCTCCCGGTCCTCCCGGCCTGCGCCGTCGCGGCCGGTGGGCTGGTGGTGATCGCCTGCGGCCTGCTCACCGCCCGCCCGTCCGCCTCCGCCCTCCCGCCTGTGACAGCGCTGAACGCCGGCGCGTGGCTCGCCGGGGTCGCGATCGGGCTGTGCTCACGGCTGCTGGCCGCCCGCCGCCGGGCCATGGCCGAGGACGTACGCCGCCACGAGCGCCTCCGGCTCGCCAGGGAACTGCACGACGTCGTCGCCCACCATGTCACCGGCATCGTGCTTCAGGCCCAGGCCGCCCAGATCCTCGCCCGCAAGCAGCCGGACCGGCTGGGCGGCTCCCTGTCCGGCATCGAGACCGCCGGCTCCGACGCGCTGGCCGCCACTCGCCGTCTCGTCGGCCTGCTGCGCGAGGCCGCCCCGCCCACGCCGCCTCACGAGAGCCTCACCGACCTGGTCGAGCGCTTCCACGGACCCGAAGTACGCCTGCGCCTGCCCGGCGGTGAGGACGAACCGGCCTGGCCGCCCGAGGTGAGCAGCACCGTCTACCGGGTGGTCCAGGAGTCGCTGACGAACATCTCCCGCCACGCCCCGCGCGCCCGCCGCGTCGAGGTCACCGTCGCCAGGGAGGGCGACACGGTCACGGTGGAGGTCTCCGACGACGCCCTGCCCACCCCGGCACGGCGCCACCGCCGCGGCGGGTACGGCCTGCTCGGCATGCGCGAACGCCTGGAGGCCCTGGGCGGCACACTCCGCGCCGGTCCGCGCCCGGAGCCGGGCGGCTGGTCCGTGCTCGCCACCCTGCCCCTGCCCGCCCGCCCGGTCACCCGCCGGCCCGCCCGGAACGTCGACGACCATCCCGGGGAGCGACTATGACCGTCCCGGAAGGGCCGATGACGACCCGGCGGGGGCGCCCATGACGATCAGCGTCCTGCTGGCCGACGACCAGGCGATGGTACGCGCCAGCCTGCGCGTCATCCTCGAGGACCAGCCCGGCATCGAGGTCGTCGCCGAGGCCGCCGACGGCGACGAGGCGGTCACCCTGGCCCGGCGGCTGCGCCCGGACGTGTGCCTGGTCGACGTCCAGATGCCCCGCCTCGACGGCATCGCGGTCACCCGCGCCCTGGCCGGGCCCGGCGTGCCCGCTCCGCTGCGGGTGGTCGTGGTCACCACGTTCGACCTCGACGAGTACGTCTACGGCGCGCTCCGCGGCGGCGCCGTCGGCTTCGTGCTCAAGGACGCCGGACCGGACCTGCTGGTGGGGGCCGTACGGGCGGCGCACGCCGGGGACGCGCTCATCTCCCCGTCGATCACCCTGCGGCTGCTGCGCCATGTGACGTCCTCCGGCGCCCCGGCCGCCCGCCGGCCCGCGCAGCCGCTGTCGGAGCGGGAGACCGAGGTCGTCCGGGCGATCGCCAGAGGCCGCACCAACCAGGAGATCGCCGCCGAGCTGTTCATCTCGCTCAGCACGGTCAAAGGCCACGTCTCCACCATCATGGCCAAGCTCGGCGTCCGCAACCGGGTCGAGATCGCCTCCTGGGCCTGGGAGAGCGGCCTGATGGGCGCCTGGTGAAAGGCCCCACCGCCCGATGACCCCGGTGTGCCCCGGTGAGGAAAGCTCTTCCCCGCCGGGGCTCCGCCCTGGCGTGCCCCGACCTGCCCGGGACTTCCCCGGGTGCCCCGTCAGGCAAGGCGTCGCCCGTCCGGCGAAGCGTCCGGCGCGCGACGCCCGTACGCGCCCCCGCGGCGCGTACGGGCACCGGAACGCGCACGGACGCCGGAACACGCACCGACACCGGAACAACGTATGGACACCCGGTCAGAACGGCCAACCGGCGCTGCGGCCCGCCTCCAGCAGCGGGATCAGCCGGAACGTCGCGTCGGAGAAGCCGCCGAACTCGTGGCGGTTGCCCGACCCGGTCGGCATCGCCGCGCGCCGGTAGCCCTGCAGGTTGAACCCGTACATCGGCACGTGGCTCGGTGCCGTGTCGGTCACCTCGGCGCCGTAGTAGCCGCTCATGGTCTGCATGTCCGACAGGATGACGACCCGGTCGTGCCCCTCGTAGGTGCGGCGGACGGAGTCCGCGATCTGCGTGCCGTGTCCCACCTCGCCGATCCGCTTGCAGAACCGGTCCATCTCCTCCAGCACCGGCGCCCCGCGGCCGACCTCGTGCCGGAACACGCCGTCGGCGAAGCCGTACAGGTCCACCCGCTCGCCGCGGGCGGCGAGCGCGACGCCGAACAGGGCCGCGGCCTGGGCGGGCGTGACGGTGGAGCGCCTGGAGACCGCGCCGCCCGTCATCGACGACGAGGTGTCGACGAGGACGAGCGTCCGGCCGCCGAACGACGGCACGTTGCCCGTCGCCAGCGTCAGCGCCCTGTCCAGCGCCCGGCTCCAGCGCCCCGACGGCGCGTTCCGGTACGCGGAGTAGAACCGGAACGGCAGCTGCCGCGACCGGGCGACCTGCTCCGGGTCGGCGATCCGGGCCGCGACCCGCTCGGCGACCTCGTCGGAGACGCCCGCCGCGTCGAAGTTCCTCAGGTTGCGGATGAGCGCCATGTAGCCCATCGACGGGATGA
This sequence comes from Streptosporangium fragile, assembly GCF_039534445.1. Taxonomy (NCBI): domain Bacteria; kingdom Bacillati; phylum Actinomycetota; class Actinomycetes; order Streptosporangiales; family Streptosporangiaceae; genus Streptosporangium; species Streptosporangium fragile. The sequence goes on from NZ_BAAAVI010000009.1 coordinate 13,921, forward strand.
CCGCCTCCCACGCCTGCCGGTCCATGGGGCCCTGGAGCCACCCGGCGAGCGCCTCCCAGGTCATGCCTGCGGCGGCGAGGCGGCCGGGGTCGGCCAGGACGGCGCGGCGCTCCTCGACCGGCAGTTCCGCCAGCTCGGCGCGGGCCCGCAGCACCGTCAGGGAGTCCGGGATCGGTTTGCCCTCGCGGTCGTGCCTGCGGTCGAGGGCGTGCGCGAACAGCTCGCCCTGCCATGCCTTGTCCGCCGCCGGGGCGGGGTGGACGAGGTCGATGACGTCCGCGAAACGGAAGCCCTTGCTCGCGGTGTCGTACTTGAGCAGGCTGCGCTCGTTGTAGAGGCGCCGGACGGCGTCGGCCAGGCCGCGCTTGACCGGCTTGGGCACCGCGCGGCCGTACCGGGACGTCCAGTACGCGAGCGCCTCGCCCGGCTCGTCGGCGCGCTGCAGGACGCCGTCCACCAGCTGCCGGTTGAGGCCGTGCAGTCCGGCGGCCAGCCGCGCCCTGACGGCCTCCAGGGCGGCGACGACCGGGGCGGTGCGCATGTTCGCCGTCGTCCGCAGCCACGGCAGGAAGCGGGACAGCCACTCGCCGTCCTCGACCGCCACCTGGTGGACGAGGCGCTCGAAGCGGTCGTCGCGGTCGCGTGCCCTCTCGTAGAAGGTGTCCTCGCCGACCATGTTCGACACCGCGAGCAGGAACAGCTCGCCCTTGGCGTCCCGGACGTATCCGGGGGCGCCCTCGTGGGTGACGCCGGACGGCCGGCGCTCGGTCTTCACCGGGCTGGAGCCGGACGCCCGGGAGGCCGTGGTGTTGAACTTGGACATGGACACGGGCCTTTCTCTACGAGTTCCGCGCCCTCCACGGAGGGCGCGGCGAGGGGAGCCCGTCTCCACGTGGGCGTGCCCGAGGTCGAGGGCGCGGAAGGCACATGGCGCTCTGGGCCACTGAGCTACGCGGCCGGAGCCGCGACCGGATTCGAACCGGCGGCCTCCCCGTTGACAGCGGAAGTAGCCCTCCCCTGCGCACCGGGCACGCGCGTGGAGCCGTGCTCCTCCCGAGATCGGAACGACCGCGGTCCGCCCGGCCGATCGGGCGGCGGCCCCGCTGAGAAGGGCCGCCAGGAATCGAACCTGAAGTAACCGCGGTCCGCGCACCGGGAGGCGCGTGGACGTCTTCCGGGACCTCCCCGAGTTCGGAGCCGACGACGGTACAAAGCACGCTGCCGTTACGCCACACCAGCCGGGGCTGGAGCCGGGAGTCGAACCCGGGCCGCTCGATTCGCAATCGAAGTAACCGTTGCCTTCGCACCGGGGAGGTCCCGGTGGATCATGGGCTTCCCCGAGATCGAGATCGGCTGCGGGCATCGACGGTATGTTGCCGTTACCACCACACCGGCCGAGGCCGGAGCCGGGAGTCGAACCCGGGTCACCGTCTGGAAGCATGAAGTATCCGCGGCCTGCGCACCGGGGAAGCGAATATTGAGTTGTCGTCGCCTCCGATTTGCGAAAACGGCTCCGGCCCGCCCTTTTCCGGGGGCGTCATCTCCCGGGAAAGGACCGCCGGGGTCGTCTCCGTCCCCCGAGGCGTCTCTCACTGTAGTGATCACCACCACGCGTCGCATCCCGTTATCCGCACCGGGAGGTCGCCGGGCGGCCCGCCCTCGCTCGGGGCGGGGAATCGTGGGGAACACGTCGCAGTCCGAGCAGGGGCAGCTCTCCGACGTGCGGGGCGGGAACGGTCGGCGTCCCCGAACGGCTCGTCCTGGTGACGACGGCCCCCACCGCGCCGTACCCGGGCCGCTGCTCTCCCTGTGCTCTGACCGTGCGGGCTTGATGTGCCGCAAGTGCGTCCCAATACCCCACAAAAAATCCACAACCAGCTTCAAGTCATCGCCTAAGCAGCCTTACAAGATTGTGCGGCATGAGTGTCAAAAGCATCATGCGATCGGCGGCATTACTCGCCCTGGTAACAGTCCTCACCTTCCCGGCCGGCCAGGCGCAGGCGGCGTCCCCCGAGAACTTCGACTTCAACGGCGACGGCTACAACGACCTCGCGGTGGGCGTTCCCGCAGCCCGCGACTATTCCGGTGCCGGCAACTCGGGTCTGGTCACCGTCCTGTACGGCGGGCCGGGTGGGCTCAGCGGACACCTGATCAGGTCACCCGAGCGCTGCCTCAGCGGATGGGACCCCGAGGGCAACCCGTATCCCTGTACGTCCTGGGGCAGGTCGTTGGCCGCGGCGGACATCGACGCCGACGGCAGGACCGACCTCGTCTTCAGCGGTGAGCGCGACGTGGAGGTCGACTCCTGGAAGTCGGGCGAGGGAACCCCGATCAAGCGCTACATCGACACGCCGACCGGGAAGCGTGGGCTGCGGGCCGGCCAGTTCGACGACCGGCCGGGAGCCGACATCGTCACCTCGTGGCTCGACGGCGCACAGAACAAACTCGCCGGCTGGTACGACGGCGCCGATCCCGTCGCGCATCTCCTGGGCGACGGCACCGCCCAGGTGAAGGAAACCGACGCCGGTGACGTCGACGGCGACGGCAAGCAGGAGCTGGCGGTGATCGCCACCAAGTGGGTCGGCGGCGCCCAGCAGGCTTTCCTGTGGCTCGTCGACGACCCCGGCCAGGCACCGCTGAAGATCAGCGAACTCGGCTCGCCGACCATGTGCACCGCGTCGTCTCCGAACCCACTCGGCTGCCCGAAGCCCGAATCGAACGTCGCCATGGGCGACGTGAACGCCGACGGGCGTCTCGACCTCGTGCTGGCTACCCCGAGCACGGCCACGGTGCAGATCTGGTACGGCTCAGCCTCCGGCCTCTCCCGCGCCCCCAACCGCGCGCTGAAGGACCTCACCTGGCTGTGGCGCCTCCCCGATTCCGGCAGCCTCCTCGCGGTCGGCGACGTCACCGGTGACGGAGCCGCCGAGATCGCCCTCGGCGCCCCCACCGCCACGGTCCACGGTAAGGCGGGAGTCGGCGCGGTCGCGCTGATCCCCGGCTCCCCCGCCGGGCCGGTGGTCTCCGACGTCCGGTTCGTCTCCGAGGACGGCATCGGCCCGGTGGTCGACGGAACTCCCGCCCCGCCGGTCGCCGACCCGCTCAGCGGGCAGGGCAAGGCCGGTGACCGCTTCGGAGAGGCCGTCACGATCATCGACGTCACCGGCGACGGCAAGGGCGAGCTCATCGTCGGCGTGCCCGGCAAGAACAACGCCAACGGCATGGTGGCCGTGCTCCGCGGTTCGGGCACCGGCGTGTCCCCCACCGGCGCCCAGGTCATCGACCTCGGCCAGTTCGGCATCCCGTCGGGCCTCAACCGTTACGGCGCGGTCCTCCTGCGCTGAGACCGGGATCACCGCCACACCTCCCGGCCCGTCCCTTCCGATCTCCGCCTACCGGCGGCCGGCGGGCGGAACACGCCCTGTGACCTGGACGGGTCGCTCCCGGCCGCCGGCTCCGCCATTCCAAAAGATCACGACCTTGCCTGCTTCCTCGCTCGTCGTCGGCGGTGTCGGCGGCGGTGTCGGCGGCGGCGGCGTCAACCTCAGCACCCTGATGGCAGCGGTGGCCGCGAGCCGTTCTCCGGTCGTCGCCGAGCACACCGCCCCCGCGTCGAGATCCTCGACCGGCGCAGGCCCCTCCCGGACCGCGAAGATCGCCTCGCGGATCTTCCGGCACCATGAACTCCGACCCCGGAGACGGGAGCCCGGGCGCCGGGAAATGTCGGTGCCGGGAGCGATGATGGAGGGGTGAACACGGGCTGACCGATCGACGGGGGCGTCGCCGAGGTTCCAGGGCTCGGAGTCCCCGGAAAGGGGCATGCGATGACGACCACGATGAGCGTGTCCGACCTGGCCCGGGTCCTCTTCGCCTCCCCGTTGCAGGCGTCGGAGAACCCCTCGCCCGACCAGGTCCGGGTGATCATCGAAGACCGGATCCGTGCCTGCCACGAAGACCTCTCCGGCTGCACGGCGCTCGTCGCCCAGGAGGCCGGCGACCACCCCGAGGCATACGAGACCCGGATGCGCTGGGCCCTGCGCGAGGCCGACCGGGTCTACCCGGTCCTCGCGTCCGCGACCTGACCCGTGGCCGCCGGGCGGCGCGTGTCCTTCCGCGGCGGTGCTCAGGAGCGGTACGCGCGCCGCAGGTGCTCGACGGCCCGGTCGAGCGTCTCGACCGGGGCGGTGTACGGCACCCGGAGCCAGTCGGCCAGGGTGCCGTCCGGCGAGAACGCCGTCCCCGGGAGCAGGCTGAGCCCCGCCTCGGCCGCCCGCCTGGCCACGGTCTCGCCGGTCACCCCGTTGAGGCGGAGCCACAGCGCCAGGCCGCCCTGCGGGAGGGAGAAGGTCCAGCCGTCGTCCCCGCTCAGGGCGCTCGCCAGGTGGTCGCGCTGGCGCCGCAGCTCGGCCCGGCGCTGGTCCAGCAGCCGGTCGAGGAGGGGAAGGACCTCGCAGGCGACGAGCTGCTCCAGGGGCGGCGGGGTGTGCAGGCCGCTGACCGGGTCGAGGAGCAGTTCACGGACCAGCGCGGCCGGGCCGCGGATCCACCCGACGCGCAGCCCGCCCCACACGGTCTTGCTCATCGACCCGATCGTGACGGCCCGGCCGATGCGGGGCTCGGGCACCGGGTGGTCGCGCAGGTCGATGTCGCGCATCGTCTCGTCCGCGATCACGGTCACCCCGTGCCGGACCGCCAGCTCCGCGACCTCCCGGCGGACCCGCGGGTCCATCAGCGCCCCGGTCGGGTTCTGGAAGTCGGGGACCAGCAGGGCGACTCCCCCGGCGGCCTCGCGGAACGCGGCGGCGAGCCGGCCGGTGTCCCAGCCTCGCGTGGTGACCCGCACCGGGACGGTCCGGGTGCCGGAGCGCCGCAGCGTGGCGAGGGTGTCGAAGAAGCCGGGGCTCTCCACCACCGTCCTGCGCGGGGCGAGATGCGCGACGAGCAGCGCGAGCGCGGCCCGCGCCCCGGAGGTGACCAGGATCTGCTCCGGCCGGGTGGCCAGCCCTTCGGCGGTGTGACGCAGGGCGATCAGCTCCCGCAGCTCGGGCAGGCCCGCCCCGGGCTCGCCGCTCTCCAGGAGCAGCCGGGCCGACCTGCCGAGCGCGCGGGTGACGGCCTCGGTGACGATCGCGCGTGGGGCGGCGGGGACGGCACGGCGCAGGTCGAGGGAGCCCCGCCCGTCCACCGACAGGGGCGCGTAGCGCTCCCCCAGGTCGCGCGGGAGCCGCACCCTGCTGCCGCTGCCGTGCCCCGTCACCAGCCAGCCCTCGTCGCGTAGCGAGGACAGCGCCGCGACGACCGTCCCCCGGCTCACCCCGAGTTCGGCGGCCAGGCGCCGCTCCGAGGGAAGCCGGTCGCCGACGCGCAGGCGCCCGTCGAGCACCGCCTCGCGCACCGCGCCGGCCAGCGCCCCGGCGAGCGGCGCCCCGGGCCGCCGCCAGCCTGCCAGAACATCCGTGAACACTGGTCCAGTTTGCCGCAAGTGGACCAGGACACGGCCACGGTCTGCGCCCTAGCGTCGAAGCATGAACACCCGACCCCACGCCCAGAACACCCAGAACAGCCGGACCGACACCCAGAACAGCCGGACCCCGGAACCGCCGCAGGCCGGAAGCACCCGTGCCCCGGAGCCACCGGCGGCCACGCATATCCCCGCGCCGCACACCGCCGGGCCGGCCGGCACCGCCGCATCACCCGGCCCCGGCCCCCTCGGCCTCGACCGCGCCACCGGATCACCCGGCCCCGGCCCCCTCGATCTCGACCGCGCCACCGGATCACCCGGCGCCGATCTCGTCCGCGTCCCCGAACTCCTGGAGGCCACCCGCGCGTACGCCGTCCGCATCCTGGGCGGGCTCGACGACCGGCCGGTGGCGCAGGCCCCGGTGCGGCCCCGGCCCGTGCCGCTGCCGGAGAGCGGGACCGGCCTGGCGGGGGCGATGGAAGCGTTCGCGCGACGCTGGGAACCGGGGTTCTCGGGTAGCGCGGGCCCCCGTTACCTGGGCTTCGTCACGGGCGGCGCGACCCCGGCGGCGCTGGCCGGCGACTGGCTGACCTCGGTCCTGGACCAGAATCCCACGTCGGCGCTGGACTCGCGCGCCCCCGACCTCGAACGGGAGGCGGTCGCCTGGCTGCGTGAGCTGTTCGGGCTGCCCGCCGAGCACGAGGGCGCCTTCGTCAGCGGGGCGACGATGTCCAATCTCGCGGGCCTGGCGATCGCCCGTGAGTGGGTCGGCGAGTCGCGCGGCGTGTCGGTGGCCGAGGAGGGCGTGGCCGCGCTCGGGCCGGTGCCCGTGCTGTCCGGCAGCCCGCACTCCAGCATCGGCAAGGCGCTGTCCGTGCTCGGCCTGGGCCGCTCGGCGATCCGGTACGTCGACGTCCTGCCGGGGCGCGAGGCGGTGGACGTGGACAAGCTCGCCGGGGAGCTCGACCGCCTGGACGGTGCCCCGGCGATCGTGGTCGCCAACGCCGGCACGGTCAACACGGTCGACTTCGACGACCTGCGCGCCGTCGCCGCCCTGCGCGAGCGATACCCCTTCTGGCTGCACGTGGACGCCGCGTTCGGCGCCTTCGCCGCGCTCTCTCCCGGGCACGCCCACCTCGTCGCCGGGCTGGCCGGGGCCGACTCGGTCTGCGTGGACCTGCACAAGTGGCTGAACGTGCCCTACGACAGCGCGGTCCAGTTCACCCGGCGCCGGGACCTGCAGGCCCGCGTCTTCCAGAACGCGGCCGCCTACCTCGGGCCGCTGGGACCCGACCCCGACTTCGTGCACCTGACCCCGGAGAACTCCCGCCGCCTGCGCGCGCTGCCGGCCTGGTTCACGCTGGCCGCGTACGGGCGCGAGGGGCACGCGGAGGTCGTCCGGCGTGACATCGCCCTCGCCGCCGAGCTGGGCGAGCGGATCGGCGCGATGCCCGCCTACCGGCTGCTCGCCCCCGTCCGGCTCAACGTGGTCTGCTTCACCCTCGCCGGCTCCCCCTCCCCCGAGCGGGTCGGAGAGGTGGTCCGGGCGGTCACCGACTCCGGCGAGGCGTTCCTCACCCCGACCGTCTACGCCGGGGTGCCCGCGCTGCGCGCCGCGTTCAGCAACTGGCGCACCACCGAGGCCGACGTCGACCGCGTCGCGAAGGCCCTCCGGGCGGCCGCCCCACGGTCGTGAGACCGGCCCGGACCTCGGTTCGCCGGACGGGCGGACCGGCATCGTCGGCGTCACACGTTCGCGCGGTCGCGCTGGAACGTGCGCACGCCGGCGACCCCGAGCGGCAGGAACAGCATCGTGAAAGCGGTGCCGATCACGTACGTCAGGTGGATCGGGATGAACGTCATCGCGACGAAGGCGCCGAGGTAGACCGCGGTCAGCCACCAGCCGACGACGCCCGCGCGGGCGAGCCCGACGCAGAGGGCGAGCAGGCCCAGGAAGGCCAGGAGCTCCGTGCCGCTCCACAGGGGCATGAACGACGACGCGTCCACGGTGTCCGAGATCCGCACCGCGGTGTCCAGCGGGAGCTGCCGGCCGGTGACCATCCGCCACCAGTCGTCGCGCACGGCCCCGGACACGTTCAGCATGCCGAGCGCGGCGGCCAACGCGCCGAACACCGCCAGCCCGTGACCCTTCCGGCCCCGGACCAGCCCGGGTACGGTCAGCACGCCGAGCCCACCGGCGATCAGGCCGTAGTGCAGCAGCATCGCCGACAGCTCGGTCAGGAAGGTGTCGCGGGCGAGCGAGGTGATGTAGTCCGCCGCCGAGCCGGAGTCCTGCGGCGGGCAGGCCATCATGCCGGCGAACATCAGCACGGGGCCGGCGATCAGGGCGGCGCCGCCGGCGCGCCGCATGAAACGGCCCGCCCGGTCGGTGTTCTCTGGGTCCACCGCCGGGGTGGCCGTCGGAGTGCGGGTGAGGGGAGTCATGTCGTACCTCCTGGTTGCCTGTCGTTGCGGGCAGAACCCTCCCGCGGGGACGTGCGGCGGCGCGTCAGCCATCGCGCACCGTGATGGGTCCGCGCTCCGGCGGAGCGGATCCCGGTCGGGTCCGCTGTTCGACGGACCCGATGAGCTGCGGGGGTCCCCCATTCGGGGGAGCCGGCGGAGTCCGGGCGCGATTACGATCGGTGGCTATGACGATGACCCGGCTGAGGGACGTGCGCCTCATCCCGCTGGCGTTCGGGCCCCTGATCGGCGCGCTGGCCGTGCTGGAGATCCGGTTCGACGATTTCTTCGGCGCCACCGCCACGGCCGTCTCCTTCTCCGGCGTCGCGATGGGGGCCGGCCTGACGGTCGCGGCCTGGTGGCCGCTGGTCGGCACGGTCATCGCGGCCCTCTGCCTGCCGGTGGGCGTGGTCGTGTTCGGGGCTCCGGGGGTCAGCGGCGCGACGATGATCGGCATGATCGGGGCGGTCGCCTGGGCGGGCTGGCGCGAGCCCCCGCGCCGTTCGGCCGTGGCGCTGTGCGTCGCAGGAGCGTCCTTCGCCGGTACGGCGCTCGTCGGAGCCTCACCGTGGGAGCTGTTCTTCGTGCCGACGATCCTGCTGCCGGGCTGGTCCATGGGGCTGCTGGCCCGGCGCAACGGCGAACGGGCCGTCAAGCTGGCCGAGCTGGCCGCCGCCCTCGACGCGGAGCGCGAGGTCAACGCCCGGGCCGCGGTCGCGCAGGAGCGCACGCGCATCGCCCGGGAGGTGCATGACGCGGTCGCGCACTCGGTCAGCGTGATGACCCTGCAGCTGGGCGGCCTGCGCCGGATGCTCGCCGACCACCCGGCCGAGCGGGAGATCGTGGCCGGGCTGGAACGTCTCGGACGGCAGACGGTGGAGGAGATGCGCGGCCTGGTCGGCATCCTGCGGGAGCGCGCCGACGGCGAGCAGCTCGCCCCCGTGCCGTCGCTGGCCCGGCTCGACGCGCTGATCGCGGATGTCCGCGCCGCCGGTCTCACGGTGACGCTGGACGCCCCGGCCGATCTGCCCCGGTTGCCGCCGGTGCTGGACCTCACCGCCTACCGGGTGCTCCAGGAGGCCCTGACGAACGTGCTGCGGCACGCCGACGCCGCCCCGGCCGCGGTCGCCATCGACTACACCGATCAGGCGCTCACCGTGGAAGTACGCAACGGACCCGGGCCCGCGCCGAGCGAGCCGGCGGGAAAGCGGGCCGGTCACGGCCTGGTCGGCATGCGGGAGCGGCTGGCGATGGTGCACGGCAGCCTGCACGCCGGTCCCGAACCGGACGGCGGTTTCGCCGTCCGCGCCCGATTCCCCATCCCCCGCACCCGGTAGGGACGACAACATGACGATCTCCGTAGCGCTCGTCGACGACGAGGCCATGGTCCGGGTGGGCCTGCGGATGGTGCTCAGCGTCGAGCCCGACATCGAGGTCGTCGGCGAGGCGTCGGACGGGGCCGAGGCCCTCGGCCTCGTCGCGCGCACCCGCCCCGACGTCGTGCTGATCGACGTGCGCATGCCGCACATGGACGGGTTGGAGGCGTCGCGGCGGCTCGTACGCGACCACCCGGACAGCAAGGTCATCGTGCTGACCACGTTCGACGAGGACGCGTACGTCGCCGCCGCGCTCCGCGCGGGAGTCAGCGGCTTCCTGCTGAAGGTCGCCCCGCCGGAGCACCTGGTCGAGGCGGTGCGGACGGTCGCCGCCGGCGGGGGACTGCTCGATCCGGCCGTCACCCTGCGGGTGATCGCCGCGTTCGCCGGGCAGCCGGACCCCGCCCAGGCCACCGGCCGAGCGGCCGAGCTCGACATGCTCACCAGCCGGGAGACGGATGTGCTGAGAATGCTGGCGCAGGGCCTGACCAACACCCAGATCGCCGCCCGGCTCTACCTGGGCGAGGCGACCGTCAAGACCCACCTGTCCCGAATCCTGCTGAAGCTCGGCCTGACCACCCGCGTCCAGGCGGTCGTCTTCGCCTACGAGAGCGGGCTGGTCCGCCCCGGTGAGAGGGAGGTCTAGAGCTGTGTTCCTCGAAGGATGCGGACGAACCGGCGGCGCAGGCGTCGAGGGGCCGGTGGTGGCCGCCCCGAATCCGGGGTAAAGCATCTCTACGCCGTCGCGGTGGCAGAGCTCGTTCTCGCGAGTAGTGATCTACAACCCGTTTCCCAGTGGTCCAGCGGATACCTGGGGGTGCAGTCCGCCAACTGGACGCGGCAGCCGAGGTACAGCGGAGCCGTCCGCCTTGAGGCGCTGGGCTACGGAAACCCGTTCTTCGAGGCCCTGTATCCCATCCGCTGCCAGGGCTCACCCAAGAAGTGATGCTCTTCTGCCCGGTCTGGACGTAGCAGCGCTCGCGCGATCGACCCGATCGAGCGCATGACCCGCGCTCCTGGTCCACCCGCCCATGCCCGGGCATGGGCCTGTCGATCTCCAACCGCATGGCCGCCACCCGGACGGGGCCGATCCGGACCCGCTCGCGCAGCGGCCGGAGCGGATCGGCCCCGTCCGGGCACGTCCTGTCACCGGCGCGGCGGCGACCACCTCGCCGTAGCGTTCCTTACACGCGGCGATCCGTTCCGGCACGCGGTCGCGCCTGCCGGCCGCGTCGCCCTCCGGCACGGCGCCCCGGCTCCCGGAGGCGGGCGGCGCCAGTGCCGCGCCGGTGAACGCCCGGCCACGTGCTGCGACGACCCGGCCAAGGTGACGCATGGCGAGGAAAGACATACGTATGCTCCTCCCGATGACATCGGTGGCGTCACCCGAGCCGGCCGGCCACTACCGCCAGGCGACCAGTTGGAACCAGACGGACTTTCCATAGGGGTTGAGGGTCCAGCCCCAGTCATGGGAGAGGTCCTGGACGATGGCGAGGCCCCGGCCTGACGCTTCCAGGTGGCCGGCTCGTCTCATTCTCGGGATGGCGATGCACGAATCGTAGACGTCCACGGTCAGCAGCTCCCTCTCTCCGCTGACCGTGATGCGGATGGGGATCACGGCGGAACCGTCCCCCGAGCCGTACGCGATGGCGTTGGTGACGAGTTCCGAGGCAAGAAGCTCGGCGATTTCTGGGACGTCTCCCGCCGCGTTCCAGTCGGCGGCGATATCGCGGACGAACCGGCGCGCGGAAGCGACATTTCTCGCCTCGTGCGGTATCCACTTCTCGCCCAGCAGAGAAAGAGCGGGGTTCATCGTGTAACGGCATCCGGTCAGTGCCGCGCCCGCCTTGACGACCTCTTCCATGACTTCTCTTTCCGTCTCGGAATTCGTATGGTCAGCGCGCCGGGACATGGCTACTCTTGGTAGTCGAATGATTACGAAGGTCGCAGGTTGGAGTTCTCCAGCATTTTGTTGAACTCCGGCGAGGAGGGCGTCATGGGCAATCTCTACACACCCCAGGCGATCTGGGGCAGGGAGCTGCGTCACTACCGGAAGGCGGCGGGCCTCACCCAGGGCCAACTGGCGGAAAGGATCCACTTCAGCGAGTCCCTTATCAGCGGAGTGGAGACCGGGCAACTCCCCGCCAGCCCGGAGTTCGCCGAGACTTGCGACAGGATTCTCAACACGGGTGGCGCGCTGTCCAGACTCCTCGACTGGCGGAAAGGGCGCTCTTTCCCCTCCTGGTTCGGAAAGTGGCACGACAAGGAGCAGGTTGCGACTACTCTCCGGACCTATCAACCGTTGGTGATTCCCGGCCTGCTTCAGACCGAGGCGTACGCCCGGGTGGTGCTGCGCGGAGACGAGGCAGCGGTGGAGGCCCGTCTACATCGCCAAACCATCCTCTCCCGTGAGGATCCCCAGCCTCCTACCTACCGATGTGTGATTGACGAAGGAGTTCTCCACCGTCCGATCGGCGGCCCCAAGGTGATGAAAGAGCAGTTGGAGCACCTCGCATCAGTGGTGAACCCACGGCTGAGCGTTCAGGTGATTCCCCATGGAATGCACTCGGGCTTGATGGGCGGGTTCGTGATCGCCACGCTGGACGGAGGAAACGACGTACTGTACGCGGAGACAGCTGTACGAGGGCTCACCACAAGCGATCATGAGGACGTCACGGCGGCCGTGGATCGTTTCGAGGCCATCCGGACCGAGGCGTTGCCGCTGAGTATGTCCGTCGAACTCATTCAGAGAACGGTAGAGGAAAAATGGACCTGACCAACGCCAAGTGGTTCAAGTCAAGCTTCTCCGGAGACAACGGCGGCGACTGTGTCGAGGTCGCGGAGTTGAAGAACACCGCCGACGGCCCCGCCCACAAGGCCGGGCACCCCGATCTGATCGCCGTACGCGACTCCAAGGACCCCGACGGCCCCACGCTCTTCTTCACCCCCGCCGAGTGGGAGGCCTTCGTCAACGGCGTGAAGGCCGCCGAGTTCGACCTCCGCTAGACCGGCAAGGCCCCCGGCCGCCGTGGCAGCCGCCTCGGCGGCCGGTCGCCTTCCTCCCGTGGTCGACACCCTCGAACGCGCCGGGCGGTGGCTACCAGATTCGCGCGGTGCCGCCGGACTCGTCTCGCCGTGACGGCGGGAATCTCATCACGGTCGACGATGTCGTCGTCAATCCGCCCGGCATGGACTGGTTGCGTATCGTGTTCCCGTATCCTCGTCGCTCCCACCGAGGCCGAAGGCCGACCGATGTGACGCAGGACGAAGCCTTCCGCTCCGGCACGGACAAAACAGGAGCCAAGGAAATTTACCTGGCCTGCAGCCGGGTCAGCCACTAAGGTTCCTCCGTGAACACCATAAACACCGGAGGAATATTGGGAATTTTTCCCTTTTCATCTGTTCTGCCATGGTGTGCGGCCACAGAACGATGACCCGTCCCGCTTTTCAGCCGCACTTATGGACATTCCCAGGGCGACCGTAGTACGTCCCTCCATCAACGGATCAGCCGTCGACTCAGTTCAGATCACCGGCGGGCGGCTCACACGAGACGACGGGTTGACCGTAGTCCCATGAGATCGGCTCCTCCCTCCGGCAGCCAGAACAACAAGAAAGCGTGTGACCGATCAGATACCGCGGATGACATAGGGGTGAATCGATGAAGTGCGGTCACTGCAACGAGATCAACCCATCGGGTTCCACAGTCTGCGAGCGCTGCGGACGACACCTCGGAGGTGATACGCCGGCCGGATCCGATGCCGGCCCGAACCCCGTGCCGCAGCCGCGTGCGACCGCGTCCGCCGCCCCTCCGCCTCCCGCGGGCTCCGCCCGGCAACGGCGGGGAGCCACGGACTCCGCGCCGGCCACGCGATCGGCCCTCGACGTGACACGGTATCTCTGCGTGGCCATGCTGCTGGACGGCAAACTCTCCAGTTCCGCCGTCTTCCGCGTCCTCGAGGAGAAGTACCGCGCCGTGGCCACCTCGCCCGGCGTCGACCTGGCCGCCGTCCTCAAATACGCGCTGGCGGCACGGCGGTGGCAACGCGTGCGTGACGGGGTGCTGGCCCTCCTGATCCTGGGGGTGTTCGTCATCCCCTACGGAATACTGGGGCTTCTCATACTGGCCTTCACCGTGGTCGCCGTCGAGATGTATCTGACGTACAAACTAGTGATCTTCCCTCTGCTGAGCCGTGACGCCTTCGACCCCGCCGCCGCGCCCCGGCCCGGTTCCTCCCGCGTGGAGGAACGGATCGCCGACATCGCGTCCAGGGCCCGTGGAAACGTCTCGGTGTTCGCCAACTACCTGCCGTTCACCGGACACGGCGAAGTGATCAACAAATGGTCGTTCGCTCTCAACGTCGCCAAGCCCGAGGAAGGCAAGCAGGTCATCCCCTTCCAGGTGAGCGAGCTGTACGATCACGTGGCCGCGGAGGTCGGCAAGCTCGGGCTGCCGGGGGTCTCGGTCGAGAACAAGCTCTTCGTCAACGGACTCGACCTGCGACACGGACCGGACCCACAGGTGCGGCAGGCGGTCCTTCCCGATCCGATGGCCGCTCCGGTTCCGCAGGTCGACGAGAGTTTCATCAAGGCATTGCGTGACGATCCGGAGAGCCACGCCCGCCCCTACCTCGTCATAAGCGTGATGGGCTGGGACGGAGAGCTCGTCCTGTCCGTCTTCCTCCGGTTCGCGCTTCTTCCCCGCCGGGACCTGCTCTTCGTCGAGGCCGGCTATTCCTTGCTGCCACCATTGCGAGAGCGCTACCGGAAGGTGGACGATCTCGTCAACTGCTCCCCCCTGCGGCAGATCGGCCGGATAGCGCAGCAGGCCGTTCTGCGCACCCCGGTGGCGCTTCTGCTCAGCATTCCCAACACCCTCAACGAGCTCGGCGGCCCGTTACGCCGGAGGCGGAAGAACAAGGAAGACGCCAAAGCCATCAGCGACCGGACGTTCAACTACGGGTCGACCTGGAGCCCGCGGGAATCGGCGGCCGACAACCGCTACCACCGATACTTCCAGCAACTCGACAAGGAGATGTACGTCAAAACGGCCGAGTATCGGATCATGGACGCCGTCGCCGAGTTCATGACCAGCCACAACATAGACGTGAGTGACCTCGTGCAGCGGCAGACGACCATTCTGAACAATGGCATCTACGTCAGCGGCCAAGCGCAGGTCAACGCCCAGAGCATGGCTGCCGGAGTCGGCGCCATGGCGCGCGCCGGGAACATGATGAAGCAGGAAATCGGATAGGCCGAGGGCACCGGAAGATCCAGGAGCGGAGGCGCACCGTGAACGAGAACAGCGGCATCTACATCGGGGGCAACGCGCGCGTCCAGGCAGACGCCATGGCCGCGGGGCCAGGTGCTCGGGCCACTTCGAACAAGAGTGACACCGGCCGGTACGAAGACCTGCACGCGCAACTCGACGCTCTCCTCGTCGAGCTGAGGAAACTCACCGCGGCGGATCCCGGCCTCCAGGAGGCCGTCGACGCCGGCGAGGCCCTCAGCCAAGAGCTTCAGAGCCCGAACCCGGAGACCGGGAGGCTCATCGGGCTGCTGCACCGCCTCGGCGCCGCAGCGGAGAAGGTAGGCCCCCTCGCGACCGCCATCGCATCAATCGCGACAGGCATCAACGCCCTTCCGTAGAGGGCGGCCGGTGCTCGCCCTGGACGGGTCGCACGGCTGTATGAGCCCAAACGCCCGCGGCCACACCTGCTCACGGTGGCCGGACGGCTGGTGCGCGGGGGACGCCGCGTCCGGCTGCGCATCGCCGAACGCCGGCCCCGGGCGATACAGATCGCCGCCGTCACCCGCCCGCAAGCCCTGCCCACACCGACCTGACCAGCGAAAACCCCTGCCCGCGACGAGCGGGAAGGATCCGGCGGGCCAGTGGAATCCCGCCCACCCGGTGCGACAGCCGGGCGGTCATGCCGGCCAGATCGCGGAAACAGACCGTAGCCGCACCGTTCAGCCGACCCGCTGGCTCCCATTAGATCGAGGTCAGGCGATGACGGAGCCGGAATGGCCTGCTCGGAGTGTCAGGCCATTCCGATCCGCGATGACCCGCCGGCGATGGCTCACATAATGAGCGTTATGCGCGTTGATCTCCGGGAGAAGGCAGTCAAGGAGCCGACTCAGCAGAAAATCCGCCCCGGATCGGCGTAAACGCCGATCCGGGGCGGATCTTTCAGCGATTTCTAATAGAAGAGGTAAAGCGCGAAGCGATTACCGGCAAGCTCACACTTGAAATCCTGGACGATGCCGCCACTGGTGATGGCCTGGAACCCGGTCCTGACGCACTCGTTGCGATACTGGTAGTAACCCGCGAGGTGCCATGAGGGGTCAGCCTGTGCGACGGTGGCCGTGGCGGCTACCGCGGGACCGGACGTAACGCCGGCGACAAGTCCACCGGCCATCAGCACCGCTGCGACCAGACGACGAGCTCTCATTTTCTCCGCCCTCCGTGAAAAGCACGTGCCGCACGAACGGCGATTCCGGTGAGAATCGCGCCCCGGGCACGTGGCGTCCTGCCATCAGGGTGCAGGGACGCGCTTGGAATCAACTTGTGGAGTGCCAGGAATGCCGCCAGGAGTGCCGGGGCCGCCGTGCAGCCGCGCGTCGCCGGACGCCGTCGAAGTCCTGCGGCCGGCGCCGGACGTCGGCGACGGCTCGCGGTCAGCGCCGGACGGCGGCGTGGAAGGCGGGGAGCGCGGTCCCGAGTTCGGAGACGCCGATGCTCGTGCTGTTTATCGCCCCGACCGTGCCCTCGTCCGCCCAGACGCAGAGGCCTTCCTCCGACCCCGGCCTCTTGATACCGACGCAGGTGGCATGCCCGGCGGACGACTGCAGCGGGACGTCGAACCTCCGGGTCGGGTCTTCGCCTTTGAGGAGCTGCTTGATGATGTGGTCGACGGCCAACCGCCACCGATTGCTGCCGATCTGCATGGTGTACCCGTAGAAGAACATGGGCCTGGTCCACTTCCCGCCCCGGGACTCAGGGGTCTCCCGGTACCGCGCGTTCACCGCGTCGTGCACGGGGATGGTGCCGGGGAGTTCGTCGATGAACACCCGATTGCGCAGCATCTCCTCCCGGTCGACGAACGGCCACATGCCGTCCTCGTCGAGGACGAAGGATCCCGCTTGCCGGGGCGGCGGGATCACCAGCCCGTGCGCCCGCGGCGTGGGGGACGGCGCCGGGCGGGAGTCCGCCGTACACCCGGAAAGCACCACGACGGCGAGCAGTGCCGCCGCGGCGGCCGACGCGCCGCGGGGGCGCGGCCCGGACGACGGCCGGGACGGGCACGCGGGCCGGCGAAAGAACACGGCCGTCCGGCCGAGCGCTGCCCGGATGAGGACAAGAGCAGACATGGACCATCCTTCGTACGCGTGCGATGCGAGGGGCGGAAGGGGGAACGGGAGGGAGCGGTAGGGGGTGGGAGACGACAGGCCGCCGGCGCCGGGCCCCGGCGGCGTTTCCCGGCGGCGTTTCCCGGCGCGGGTGGCGGGGGCTGGGTCACCCGGTGGGCGAACCGGTCGAACCGGGCGCACACCCGGGCCGGCGACCCCGCCGGCAGCCTTCGCCGGCTCAGGCGGTGAAGGTGAACCAGGAGGAGAAGAAGGCCCAGGCCGGGTTTACGGCGGGGCGCGGAGGCCGTGTCCTGCCCGCCCGGGCCCGGCTCCGGCCCCGCGGCCGGCGTCTTGGCCGGGCTCGCCGCGTTCGCCGGGGCTCCGTCCCGAGCCGGCGCCGGGGTCGCCGAGCAGCCCGCCAGCCCCAGGGTGATCGCCAGCGCGATCGCCACCCGTCGCGTGAACGCGACCGCGGGCCCGCGGCCTTGCCGTTGCCCCGGCCGGGATCCGCGGGAGCCTTCCCCGGGAGCGGACCCCGTACGGGAGAAAGGGATGACAGCCCTTACGCCCCGACCGGTGGTGCGCGGGGACCTCGGCTCCCATGGGCTGGAAACCCGCATCCACTCAAGGCGCCGACCAGCCCTGCCGGCCCTTTCCGGCGTACGCGCTCCGCCTCCGGACAGCGCCACCGACCGCATGATCTTCTTGGCGTTCACGGTCCCTGAGTCTGATGGGCCGGGGCAGGACGGACATCACCCGTAAGGGCGACCGTTCATCCGTTGCGTGACGGACACCGCCAGTTCACGCCGTGGCCGCAGCCGGAAGACCGCCCCGGATCGGAGTGGATACCGCCCGGAGAGGAGGGCCGCCAAAAGTGGCCGGGTCCGCTTGCCGGAACGCCGGGTATTCGGTTACCGGCCCTCGACCCGTTCCGGGGTGACGGTGACGGGAAGGGCCTTTCCCATCCGCGGATTACGGATGGGAAAGGCCCCTGGCGCGGGCGGTGCCGTGGTCCCGGCCCGTTACCGGCGGTGCCGTGGTCCCGGCCCGTTACTGCGGGATCGTGGTCTCGGCCCGTTACTGCGGGATCGTGTCCGCGCCGCCGACCCCGGCGCCCGCGGCCGGCGGGGTGGCGGAGGCGGAACCGGCCGAGTAGCTGTACGGCGGCGGCGCGACGCTGCCGTCGGCGCGCAGCCAGTCCTCCTGGGTCTTGCCACTGTCGTTGGCCCGCCGGATCGTGGCCGGGTCGTAGAAGTTGCTGCTCGTCCACGTCAGCTTCGTGTCGCCGAAGTCCTCGGTGATCGTCTTCGCGCTCTTCACGTGGTTGCTCTCGGCGTAGACTTTGCCGCCCTTGCCCAGGCCGATGAAGTAGTCGTCGACCTCCACGTAGTTGGCGAACACGTGGGCGTACCCGAACCGTACCCGCGGATGGCGGGTGTTGGACCCGTCGAACCAGTTGTGGTGGTACGTGGCCCGCAGGTAGCCCGTGTCCTGGGCGCCGTTGCTGTCGCTGTGCCCCAGCAGCATCGACTTGTCCGTGCCGATGTACCGGTTGTACGAGACGGTCACCAGATCCGATCCGCGCTTGACGTCCACCGAGCCGTCGGCGGACGGGTGGAACGTGTTGTGGTCGATCCACACGTGGTGCGAGTAGCACTGCACGTTGACCGAGTCGTCCGCGGAGTTGGTGAACGTCAGGTTCCGGATGATCACGTTCTGGACGTGGGTGAACCGATCCTTCTCGGCGGGGTCGCAGAGGTCGCCGCCCCACGCGACCTCCTCGGGGCCCCATCCGTTGACGTCGAACCCGAACCCGTTGATCGTCGCGTTCGACCCGACACCGATGATGGTCTTGTTCGACCCGACGTCCAGCATGGCCGCGCCGCCGCTGTTGATCGTGCCCGACACCCGGACGATCCGCGGCGTGTCGTCGGCGACGGCCGCCGCGAGCTGCGCGTAGGTGCTGACGGTCACCGTCTGGCCGCCGGCGCCGCCGTTCGTGCCGGTGCGGCCGTACCCGCTCAGGGTCGCGAAGCCCACCAGGCCGGCGGCGCTGCCCGGGGAGCCGGTCGGCGTCACCGTGGGACTCGCGGTGGGACTCGCGGTGGGACTCGCCGTCGGGGACGAGGTCGGGGTCGGGGTCGCGGAACCGGCCGGGACCAGCCGCCACTGCTTGGTCACCGCCGAGTCGCAGGAGTTCTGCTGGACCAGCGCGCCGGAGGCCGTCGAGTTGTCCTTGGTGTTCAGGCACTTGCCGCCGTTGGCGTTGACCACCCGGTAGTTCGCCCCGGAGGCGGTCAGGCTCCACGTCTGGGAGGCCGCGCCCGTGCAGCTCTCCTGCTGCACGGGCTTGCCCGCGGAGGTGCTCGCGTCCTGGACGCCCGCGCACTTTCCGCTGTGCGCGGCCTTGAGCTGGAACCCGCCGCCGGCGGCGGTCAGGTTCCAGGTCTGCCCGGCGGAGCCGTCGCAGCCGGACTGTGCGAGCTGCACACCGTCGGAGCTGCCGGCTCCGGGCACGCCCAAGCACAGGCCGCTGCCCGCGTTGACGAGTGCGTAGGCGCCGGGTGCCGGATCGGCCGCGGCGGCGGATGCGCCGACCGCCCATCCGGACACGGCGAGGGCGCCGATGACGGCGACCGCGGCGGCCTTCCTGTCGAATCTGCTCTTCACGGGCCGAGCTCCTTGCTGGTCCGGCAGGTCGGGGACCTGCGGTTCCGGATTCCCCCCAGCGAGTGCGCACCGCTCACATCTGTGAACACGTCCGCGTGAGCGGACACTCTCACCATAGGAAAGCGCTTTCCACCTGTCAATGAACCGTGAAACTTTCATTTCGCACCGGCGTAGACGGCTGGAGGTTAACTGAACGGTTCCGCTCGGAATCGTCACAGACCCGGGCGCTTCCCACGCCACGCCCGCAGGCCCGCACGCTCTCCCGGACGGTGGCGCGAGCCTGCGCCAATGGCATGATCAGCCGCCTGCCGACCCGTGAACTGGCAGGTCCGGCCGTCACGGACCGGCGGCCGGCCTTCTACCGTGCTGTCATGAAGACCCCGGAGCCGCTGTCATGAACACTCCTGAGCTGCTCGTCCGGAACGCCACCCTCCGTGGACGCCCCGGCAGGTGGATGCTGGCCGCCGCGAACGGCCTCCTCACCGTCGTCGCGGAGGACGACCCCGACGCCGCCCCGGCGACCGGCGTGACCCTCGACGCCGACGGCGCCCTGGTCACCGAGCCGTTCGTGGACGCCCACCTGCACCTGTGCAAGGTCCACACCCTCGACCGGGCGGGATCGGCCGCGCTGTCGGACTACACGGGGGCCACGATGGGCGCGGCGATGACCGCCATCGAGACGGCCGCCGCCGTCAAGCGCGGCCAGACCGCGGAGGCCGTCCGGGAACGGGCCCGGTCGGTCCTGCTGGAGTCCGTCCGGCACGGTGTGCGGGCCGTGCAGGCGTTCGCGGACGTCGACCCGGAGGCGGGGCTCACCGGCGTCGAGGCGCTGGTGGCGCTCCGCGAGGAGTTCCGCGGCGTCGTCGACGTACGGGTGGTGGCGTTCCCACAGGACGGCCTGCTCCGCGCGCCCGGCACCGAGGAACTGATGGCCGCGGCCGTCCGGCGCGGCGCCGACGTGGTGGGCGGCATCCCGTGGATCGAGTGGACCGACGCCGACGCCGCCGAGCACGTGAACCGGATGACCGATCTCGCGCTCCGGCACGGGCTGCGGGTCGCCATGCTGGTCGACGACGCGGGCGACCCCGGGCTGCGCACCACCGAGATGCTGGCCCGGGCCCTGATCGCCCGCGACATGGTCGGCCGCGGCAGCGCCCAGCACGCCCGGGCGATGGCGCTCTACCCCGAGCCGTACCTGCGCCGGCTGACCGGGCTCTGCCGCGCGGCGGGGCTCGGGTTCGTCAGCGACCCGCACACCGGACCGCTCCACCTGCCCGTCATGCAACTGTCCCGGGCGGGCGTCCCGGTCGCGCTCGGGCAGGACGACGTCGAGGACGCCTACTACCCGTTCGGGCGGCACAACCTGCTGGAGGTGGCCTTCCTCGCCGCGCACCTGCTGGACGCCCGCACCGATCCGGACCTGGAGCGCCTGTACGACATGGTGACCGTGGACGCCGCCCGCGTCGCCGGGCTGCCCGCCCACCGCCTGCGCCCGGGGGCGCCCGCCGACCTCGTCGTCCTGGAGGGACGCACCGTCCGCGAGGCGCTGACCCGGCACGCGCCGCCCCGGCACGTGATCGTCGCGGGCCGGGTGACGGCCTCGTCCACCCGGCGCACCTCCTTCGGCGCGGACGTCCCGCACTGACCTCCGGCACGAACCCGCGAAGCGGCCGTTCGCGCCCGGGGCACCGGGGACCGCCGGGGAAGGCCGGAGACCTCGCCGGCGCGTGCCCGCGCGGGTTCAGCCGGATTCAGCCCTGGTCGCCGACCGGTCCTCCTGCCCCTCCTGCCCTGCCTCTTGCCCCTCTTCCTCCGCCTCTTGCCCCTCTTCCTCCGCCTCTCGCCCTTCCTTCTCCGCCTCGCCCTCCGGTCCGGCGCCGGCCCGCGCGACGCGCGCCCGGAGCACCATGGCCGTCACCAGCATCACGACGCCCAGCACCGCGATACCGGCCCCGCAGAGGATCACAATGTTCGCCACCTCGGGTTCCACCGGTGACGAGCTGCCGTACCTCGCGCTCTTGGAGAGGCCCAGCGCCCTGAGGAGGAGGCTCAGCCCCGGGAGCTGCCTCAGGACGATCAGGATGATGCACAGAATGCCGACGCAGATGGTGGTCACGCCGGCATTGCGGAGCCAGGCGATCGATCGAGGAGTCACCCGAGCGATATTACGGAGGCGCGGCGGTGCACTCCTCGTCATGCACCCGGCCGCCCGTGCACAGGCCCCGGCACAGGACTCTGCCGCCCCTGCCCCCGTCCCGAACTCGAACCCGGGCTCTCACCCGGCCTCGTGCGCGTCAACCAGCCGTTTGGGGGCCGTCAGGCACCACGCCTCGGTGACCAGCTCGAACAGCTCCTCCGCGTCGATCCTCGCGAGGTGCACCACGACCCAGCCGAACCGGCCCGCGGTGAACTGGACCTCGAACACCTCCGGGCGCTCCGCCACCAGCGCGATCTGCTCCTCGATCGTCGCCTTGAGCCCGACCGTCTCGGTCTTCTCCCACAGGTAACCGAACCCCTTGCCCCGCACCTTCAGCGAGACCCAGTCACCGCCGTCGCTCTGCTCGACCTCCGGCAGCTTGTCCAGCATCTCCAGGAACTCATCGACACTCACGCCCATGGCCCACATGTATCAGAGCGTTCCGACACTTTCCGCGTGCGTTCGCGGGGACGGACACACCCGGCCGTCAGGCGGTCCGGCCCGCATCCACCGGTCCGCCGCCGCGCCGGGCCGCGCGACCGGGCTCACTTGTCCTCGCCGGTCTCCCTGACCTCCGGATGATCGAGGACGATGTCGTAGGTCACCGGGATCAGCCGCCGCAGACCGGTGTCCACACCGGGGCCGGGAAGCTCGAACACGATCTTTCCCTCGCGGGTCACGTCCCTGATCCGGTCGACGACGTACTCGTGAACCTGGTCTCCGGCCTCATGGACCGCTTCGGGGGTCTGCAGGCCCTCACGGTCTTCCGGCACGGCGGCCTCCCCTGTCCTGTCTCGAGCACGCCCTGCCCCACGCTAACCCGCGAGCGGCCCGTCGCGACACCACCGGCCGGGTGAGGCGCGCACGCCACGGGTGGGTGCCGTGCTCGGTGACCGGAGCCTCATCGGGCCCGGCCTGGAGAACCGCGTCCAGGCGGCGATCCTCGCTCACGGGGCGGGCCTGCTCGGCAGGTGATCCACCGTCCCGGAACATGGGAAAGCCCTCGACACCGGGGTGCCGAGGGCAGGTGATGCCGCGATCAGGGCATCCGACGCGTGACGGTCAGCATTTCACGAGGTCGGCGCAGGCCGCCTCGTTCGCCAGGCCGCGGAGCTGGGCCTCGGTCGCGAGGTCGCGGAGCTGGTCGGCGAACGCGAGTGCCTGCTCCGGCGTCATGCGAGGCTCGGTGCCGACGTAGAAGACCACGATGTCGCCGCTCGGCGAGGTCATGGCGATGAACGGTAAGGACGGGGAAACGGTCATGATGCGATCATTCTTCCCTGCCCCACCGACAATTCGCACGCCCTTTACCCCCGCCGCGCGGGCCGTACCGATCACGGTCGCGACGCCCGTCGGCGGCATGGTGGCGATGAGGGTCTTCGTCCGGCCGATCCGGTCGTTGGAATGCCCGAAGACGGGCCCGCCGACCGGGTGGGCGGGGAACGCGACGAAGCAGGTGGGGAACGCCGGCGGCATCCCGGCGCTCCGGTCTTGCTCGGGAGAAGGAGACGATCGGGTCCGGACGCCACGGCCCGTTCGCCCCGCTCGGCCTCCCGCACTTCGCCCCGCTCGACCCCGGATCGGCCTCACATACCTCCGCCCCGCTCGGCCTCCAGCACTTCGAGTCGGCGCGACCGGGCGCCGGGGAGCTCGAACCGGAATCGCAACCGCCGCCCCACACCCCCGAGAGATCTTGTCTTTTAGGCAAATTTATTTGCCCTACAGGTTGACCGGTGTCCAACGGTGAACAAAGCTGTGTGCCCATCGGGTGATGCGACCTCGAAAGGACCCCGATCATGGCGACATTCGTTCTCGTTCACGGTTCATGGGCCGGCGGCTGGATGTGGGAGCCCGTCCGTCTCGCCCTGGAGGCCGACGGCCATCGCGTGCTGACCCCCAGCCTGACCGGCATGGCCGAGCGCCACCACCTGGCCGCGCCCGACGTCGGAGTCGCGACGCACGTCCGGGACGTCGCCCGGCTCCTGCAGTACGAGCGGCTGAGCGATGTCATCCTGGTCGGCCACAGCTACGGCGGCATGGTCATCACCGGCGTCGCCGCCGCCGTCCCGGACCGGATCGGTCGCCTGGTCTACGTCGACGCCTTCCTGCCCGATCCCGGCGAACGCGCCTGGGACCTGCTCCCCTGGCAGAAGGACGCCTTCGAGACCCTGCGGCTGCCCGACCGGCCCTGGCTGGTCCGGCCGGTCGAGGCGACCGTCTTCTTTCCCGAGCTCGAAGCCGACTACGACGGCGGGCGCCTGACGCCCATGCCGATCCGCACCCATGAGGAGCCGCTTCCCGCGATGGGAGACTGGGCCGCCGCGGCGTCGATACCGAGCACCTATCTCCACTGCACCGGGGAACCCGCCTACTTCGACGAGGTCGCCGAGCGTGCCCGGACCCGCGGGCACGAGATCGTCACCATCGACGCGGGCCACATGGTCATCGTCAGCCATCCGCATGAGGTCGCGGACCTGCTGCGCCGGGTCGCCGTGCCCACCCCGGCATAAGACTCCCTCAACCCCGGTCCCGGTCCCGGTGTAGAACACCCCCGCACCGTCACCGCCTCACGGCCACTCCGGCGGAGGCGGTGGCGGCCGCCCACCGCGCCGTCTCCGTTCCACACCAAGCATGATCGGATCGATCACGGGTAGTCCCCGCCGACCCCACCGGATCGAAAGGACCCCCATGATCACCCTCATCCTGCTGGTCTTCGCCCTCGCCTGCTTCCTGCTGGCCGCGTTCAACATCGGCGGTGCCCGGATCAACCTCGTCGCGCTCGGTCTGGCCCTGTGGGTCCTGAGCGAGCTGATCCCGCAGATCGGCGACCTCTGACGCGAACGGCGGATATCCCCCACCGGAGACCGGCAAGGGCTCCCTCACCTACCGCAGAGCCAGGCAAGGGCCGCTCTCACCGGCACGCCGATCCGTCACCGCCCTGCCACCGGCGCGGCCCGGCCGCCGGGCAGCCGGAAGACGCGCTGCGCGGTTCCCCCCAGGAAGTCGGCCCGGGCCTCGTCCGCCAAGCCGAGGTGCTCGATCTGCGCGAGAGCGCGATCGTGCGGGAGCTGCGGCCAGTTGGTGCCGAACATGACCTTCCCACGGCCGTAGGTGTTCATGTAGTGCACCAGCTGCGGCGGGTAGTAGCGGGGCAGGTAGGCGGAGGTGTCGATGTAGACGTTGTCGTGTTTCCACGCGACGCCGATCATCTCGTCCGTCCACGGATGCCCGATGTGGCCACCGACGATCACCAGCTCGGGGATGTCCAGCGCCACCCTGTCCAGGTAGGGCACGGGCCGCCCGGTCTCGGAAGGCTTCAGGGGGCCGGTGTGTCCGACCTGGGTGCAGAACGGGATGCCCAGCTCGACGCAGGTGGTGTAGAGGGGATAGTAGAGCCGGTGGTCGGGTGGGAGTTCCCACAGCCAGGGAACCACGCGCAGCCCGACGAAGCCGAGCTCCTCCACCGCGCGGCGCAGCTCCCTGACGGCCCCGACCGGATCGGCCAGATCCACCGAGGCCAGCCCGGCGAACCGGTCGGGGTGGGCCCGGACGAAGACCGCCACGTCATCGTTGCTGATCACCCATCCGCCCGGCCTGTGCCACGCCGACAGCAACAGCACGTCCACCCCGGCCTCATCCATGAGCTCGACGAGCTCGTCGGGACCGACTGGCTTGTCGATCAGCCCGGCGCTCCCCGACTTCTCGAACAGCCGGGTGATCTCGGGCATGGGCAGGCGGCCGGGGCGCCCGCCAGGTGTGGGCTGGGCCCAGACGTCGACTATCACGGATCCACCGTGCACCGCCCCTCCCCGGCGATCAACGCCGGAAAGGGTGGCTATCGTGCAGTGTGGCTCATCAATCGGAGGCGTCGTGGAGCTGGGCGAGATCGAGGCGTTCCTCACCCTGGCCGAGGAGTTGCACTTCGGACGCACCGCGGCGCGGTTGCACATGTCGCAGTCACGGGTCAGCCAGCTCATCAGGTCCCTGGAGCGGCAAGCCGGTGGACCGCTGTTCGAACGCACCAGCCGGCGGGTCGCGCTCACCGCGCTGGGCGAGCAGTTCCGGGAGAGCGCCGCACCCGCCTACAAGGGACTGCGGGACGCGCTGACCAGGGCGCGGGAGACCTCCCGGACCATGAGCGGCGAACTGCGCGTCGGGTACCTGCCGAGTCTCGGGGGCGCTCCGCTCACCGACATCGCCGACGCCTTCCGCCGCGCCCACCCCGGCTGCGCCGTCACCCTGCGGCAGATCACGATGACCGGACTGGCCAGGGCGTGGAACGGCGAGGTGGACATCCAGGCCACCCTGCTCCCGGTCGACGAGCCCGGCCTCACCGTCGGCCCCGCTCTCGGAACCTACGAGCGGCTGCTCGCCGTGGCCGACGACCATCCCCTCGCCGCCGCCGGACAGGTGCGGCTGGAGGACCTGGCCGACTACCACCTGCCGGCCATGCCCCCCGGCATCCCCCCGGCGCTGCACGACTCCTACTGGCCCGCCCGCACGCCGAGCGGTCGGCCCATTCCCCGGATCACCGTGCACGGCACCTACCGCGAGGCCCTCCACCTCGTCGCCCGCGGCCGGATCGTGCTTCCCACCGACAGCGGCACCGCCCGCTTCCGCCGGTACCCGGGGGTGGCCTGGCTGCCCATCGCCGACATGCCCCCGGCCCGCGCCGTACTGACCTGGCGCACCGCGGCGGAGAACGCGAGGATCCACGCCTTCGCCCGGCTCACGGCCGGAATGGTTCAGCCGCGTCCGCAGGTGCGAGGAGGCACTCTGCCTTGAGCCCTTCTCATGTGGACGGGCCGGCGGCCGCGGGTTCAAAGGTCGTCGGCGTCGGCGGGGATCTCACCTTCCCAGCCCCACCATATGTGGCTTCTCAGACCGTCCCGCAGTTCCTCCGCCACCTCCGCCGAACCGGCGGAAGGCAGCGCGCCTTCGATGATGCGGATGGGGGCGGTACCGCGGAGCCAGCGGTCCAGCGAGACGTGCCACTCCTCGCCGTTGTCCATCGTGTGCGGGAAGCACCGGACGAGCTCCTCCGGGGCGACGCAGTGGTCACACGCGACGCTGTCTTCCGGAAGCGGGTAGCGCGAAAAGGTCCCGTAGAGCTTCTCCAGTGCCGCATCAAGATCATACTTTGCGTCCACGGGTCGGAGGGTACTGCTCTCGCCCGTGGGCGGCAGCACGGTTTCCGGACGGGAGCGCGGCGGCCGGCGCCGATACGAAGCACCCGAGGGACTGGTGATCATACGGTGGCCGCGTTGCCCGGGGGCGGAACAGCTCACCACCGGATGTCCGCAGACCGGGCCGGATGCCGTGTTCCCGCGGACGGCCGAGGCATGTGCCCCGTCATCGCCGGATCTTGAGTGGCCACGACGCTCGGACACCGCCGGGTCGCCGTCAACCACCGTCATGATCGAGTGAGGTTCCGCTCGATCGCCTCTCGGGCCACGTCGAGGATCGCGGCCCGGCTGGGGACAGGGGTGGCCGGAGCGGTGTGCGCGGGCGATCCGGCGTCACCGGAGCGGCCCACGGCCGGAGCATCGGGGGCCCGGTCGGCCGCGGCGTCGATCAGTGCCGCCGGCTCGTGGTCGCCGAGTCGGCGCAGCAGGTCGGCGAGGTTCCGCAGGGTGACCCACAGGTGAGTCCAGTTGCCACTACGGGCGAAGTAGTCGATCACGTCGCGGTAGCCGCCCAGCGCCTGGTGGGCACGACCGGCTGCGGCGCGCACCGCGAGAAGACGGTGGTACGCCGCTTCCGCCGCGGCGCCGAGCACCGCGCTCGCACGTGGATGGGTGGCGAGCCCCGGATCATCGGCCAGTTCCTCAGCCCAGCCGCGAATCTCGATGAGGTCGCGGTAGGCGATCGCGTCGAACAGCCCGATGACCATCGCCGCGGCGTCGTCCGACGATCCCCGGCTGCGGGCCAGCCGCCACGCGGCCCGCAGATTCGGCAGCTCACGGCGGAGGACGGCGTCGGCCTCGGGCTCACGTTCGGTGGTCATCGTGGCGCTCAGCCACCCGGTCAGCTCGACGGCCCACCGGAGCATACGCTCGGCGGCGGCCCGGTCCTCCCCGGCCGCCGCCAGCCGGTCCAGACCGAACGCCCGCAGCGTTTCCAGCATGTGGTACCGGGTGCCGCCCTCGAAACGGGCGTCGATCATGGAGGCGTCGACGAGGCGGGCCAGAACGCTTCCGGGATCGCTCTCCAGCCCCAGGTGGGCGGCGAGCCGCTCGGCGGTGTCAAGGTCCACGCCGTCGACGAAGACCGACAGGTGCCGGAACAACCGCCGCTCGTCGTCCGTGAGGAGCCGGTAGGACCACTCGATGGTCGCGCGCAGCGTCCGGTGCCGGGTGTCCCCGCTGGGCCTGCCACCGCCGAGCAGGTCCAGCGCACGGTCGAGCCGGCCGCGCAGGTCGGTCAGGGAGAAGGTGGACAGCCGACCGGCGGCCAGTTCGATGGCCAGCGGCATCCCGTCGAGCCGGCGCACGATATCGGCCACCGTGTGCAGCTCCGCGGGCGTCGGCGGGGAACCCGGACGGACCCGGCCGGCACGATCGAGGAAGAGCGCCACCGACGGAACCTGCGGAAGATCCTGGCCGGTGCGGGGCAGCGGGAGCGGCGCGAGCCGTGAGACGTATTCGGCTGCGAGGCCGAGCGGTTCGCGGCTCGTGGCCAGCACGGACAGTCCGGGACACGAAGCCAGGATCGCGTCGATCGTGTCGCGGACCGTGTCGAGGAGGTGCTCGCAGTCGTCGACCACGAGGAGGCCGGGGCGGTCGCTCAACACGGCGAGGCAGGCCGACAGGACGTCGCCCCGGACGACCTTCAGGTCCAGGGCGGCCGCCAGCGCGTGGGGGACGGCGGCGGGATCGGTGACAGGTGCGAGAAGAAGCACCGTTGCCGCCCCGGACTGTCGCGCGACCTCCAGTGCGACCCGGGTCTTGCCCACGCCGCCCGGCCCGACGAGCGTGACCAGCCGCTCGGCCGTCAGCAGCCGGTGCAGCGCCGCCACCTGCGCCTCACGGCCGAACAGCCGGGTCGTCGGCCGGGCGGGCGCCTCAGGCCGGATGCGCGCCGGGCCGACGACCCCGCTGACGACGTCGCGCTCAAGATCGCCCAGAGCCGGGGACGGATCGAGACCGGTCTCCTCGACCAGCCGGTGCCGGTATTCGCGCGCGACGCGTAGCGCTTCCGGCGCCTGCCCGGTTGCCGCCAGCGCCCGCATCAGCAGTGAGACCGCGGGCTCGCGCAGCGGGTCGGCGGCCAGGGACGCGGCGGCGAGACCCAGAACTCCCTCCGCCTGGCCCGCGGCGATCGCGCTCGCGATCAGCGCGTCAGTCACCTCGCGGTGCACCTGCGCGAGCCCCTCCACCGCCGTGGCGATCGGCATGGTGTCGGTGAGGTCGGCCAGCACCGGCCCCCGCCACAGCCCGTGCGCCTCCCGCAGCGGGGCGGACGCGCCGGCCGGGTCTCGTTGCGCGGTCGTGCGCGCCGTGGCGAGCAGCGCTCGCGCCTGAGCCACATCCAGTTCGTCGCGTCCGAGTGCGAGCCGGTAGCCGTCATGCCGTGTCTCGAGCCGGGCCGAGGTGCGCGCGCAGCCGGGACACGTGGTTGTGCAGGGCCTGACGCCCCGACTCCGGCGCCTCCGCCGGCCACAGCGCGTCCACGAGGCGATCGGCTGTCACGATCCGGCCCTCGGCGAGCGCAAGCAGCGCGAGCACCGCGCGGCGCTTCGGACCGGGTACGTCCACCGGGGCGCCACCGACGAGGAGCCGCAGCGGCCCGAGCACCTCCACCCGGACCGGCGGCGACGCGCGCCCAGCTCCCATCGTGCACCTCCGGTGTACGGCATACCCGCGGCGAAGGCGGAACAGAAGCCTGCCCGCGCTGTCACCGGGACGGGAGCCGCGTGCGACAGCCGTGAGAGGCCTGGCGCCGACTCTGTCTCTGGTGACCGGCGCGAGCCGGCAGGACCCGCCGGCGCGAACCGGCAGGACTCGAAGGAGGCCCTGGATGGACCGGAACAAAGTCACGGAGTTCCTCGGCCAGGTCACGGCGGACCTGGCGGCGACCGACGCCGCCGGCTCGGTGGTGGTCGGGCAGCGGCTGGGACTCTACCGGGAGCTCGCGAAGGGCCCGGCGACCTTCCGGCCCGGCTACGTGGCCGGGCTCGTACCGAGCTGGATCCCCGCCCTGGACGGGGTCGACGCGAAGCTCACCGCCGGCGCCCGGGTGGCCGACGTCGGCTGCGGTCTCGGCTCCTCGTCGATGCTCCTGGCCGAAGCGTACCCACGCGCCACCGTCGTCGGCTCGGACTACCACCCTGAGTCGATCACCCTGGCGCGGGAGCGGGCCGCGGAGGCCGGGTTCACCGGCCGAGTGCGCTTCGAGGTCGCCACCGCGCAGACCTTCACCGGAACGGGCTACGACCTGGTGACGATGTTCGACTGCCTGCACGACATGGGCGACCCGCTCGGAGCCGCCCGGCGGGTGCGGGAAGCGCTGGCTCCGGACGGCACGTGGCTGCTGGTGGAGCCGTTCGCCTCCGACCAGGTCGAGGAGAACTTCACCCCGGTGGGACGCCTGTACTACAGCGCCTCCACGTTCCTCTGCGTGCCCAGTGCCCTGTCGCAGCCGGGAGGCTACGCGCTGGGCGCGCAGGCCGGTGAGGCCTCGATCCGTGAAGTGGCGGCCGCGGCCGGCTTCACCCGATTCCGGCGGGCGGCGCAGGCACCGTTCAACCTGATCTACGAGATCCGGCCGTAGGAACGGTGAGCGGCGGTCGTGGCTCTCCACGGCCGCCGCCGGCCAGCCGTGCGATCACCACCGCGATGCACGCGGCCGCGGTGGTCAGCAGCCAGATCACGAATGTCGGGTAGAGGTAGGCCACCTGGATCCAGGCGGCGTCGCGGCCCCGGGCGAGCAGGCGGAAGATCGGGGTGATCGCCGCGCACAGCGCGAGCGGCGCCAGATAGGGCAGCAGCCGCCACCGCTGCCGTCCCGTACGGCGGGTGGCCCACCGCCGGGCGCGAACCACGCCGCGCACGGCCAGTCCGATGGTCGCCAAGGTCAGCAACGTGAAGAGGAGGTCTGTGACGAGGTAGGGCGACAGCCGGGAGGGGACCTGCGGTGTGCCTCCCTCGATCATGGCGACGACGCCGTCCATGAGGGCGTCGGCGTCGGCGAAGGCCGTGCCGGTGTTGGCCATGACCGCGACACCGTACCCGGATCGCGGCATCAGCAACTGGCCGGCCGTGGAGGTGAAGAGATCACCGTCGTGCTCGACGACGGGGGTGCCGCGCTCGGTCCTGCGGATCGACCAGCCGAGGGCGTAGGTGTCGTTCTGCGCGGAGGGGGTGCGCATCTCCTTGACGCTTCGGGGGGAGAGAATGCCGTTGTTCTGCGCGATCAGCCAGCGGGCCATGTCGTGGGCGGTGCTGAGGACTCCGCCGGAGCCGTTGCCGAACCCGGTGGGCTCCGGCAGGGCGACGGCCTGTCCGAGGATGTACAGATGGCCGCGGGCGCTGCCGGGGAGGTCGCGGTCGGTGTCGATCGTCGTGCTGTTGCGCATGCCGAGCGGCGCGAACACGTGCGCGTGGAGGTAGTCCCGGAACGGCCGGCCGCTCACGACTTCGACAAGCCGCGCGGCGACCTGGTAGTTGGTGTTGTGGTAGCTGAACGCGGTTCCCGGCTCCGCGGCGAGTTCGGCCGTCCTGAGCCGTGCCACCGCGCCTTCGAGCGTGCCGGGCTGGGGCAGGCTCTTTTCGCGGAAGGTCGAATCGGCCATGCCGGATGTCTGGTTGAGCAACTGCCGCACGGTGATCTTCGCCGCTCTGGGGTCCGCCATGGTGAACTCCGGCAGGTACCCGCGCACCGGCCTGTCGAGGTCGATTTCCCCCCGCTCCACCAGTTGCATGACGGCGAGGGAGGTGAAGGACTTGCTGACCGACGCGACGGCCATGGGGGTGTCCGCGGACACGGGGTCACCGGACGCGGTCCTGCCGTACCCGGCGGCGTGGATGACCTGTCTCCCCTTCGTCACCGCGACCGCGACGCCGGGTAGCCCCGTCGCCTCGCGGTATCGCGTGATGAACGCGTCTACCGCCGAAGGCGTGATGTCGGGTGGCGGGATATGAACGAATGAGGGGATAAATGCGAGGCAGACAGCGGCGAGGGCGTTTTTGAGCACCTGCCGACGCTAGTTACGAGCTTCTTCCCGGACCATTGCGGATTTCCCTCGCGTTCCTTACGGGAAACCGCCATGCCGGCCCGCGCCCGCGCGATGTCTAAACTGCGGGCCGTGTCAGGTAACCGAATCGCGCGCACCCTGATCGGGGTAATCGCGGGCATGATCCTCGGTGGCGTCGAACTGGTCTTCCTCAGCGTGGCCTGGCCGGCCCGCCTGATCCCGGCCGCCCGGCCCGTCGCCGACCGGTGCCTGGCCGGGCTGGTGGCGCTTGAGCGGATTCGGCTGGCCACCTGGCTGGACCATGACACGTCGCAGAGCAGCGGCGGTTACGGTTTCCTCACGGCCCGCGCCGCTCTGGGCGTGGTGGGCGGGTACGGCTGCGCGGCCGGCCTGTTCCTCGGCGGGCTGTTGCTGTTCGGCGGGCTGTGGGACCTGCTGCGGGGCGAGTCCGATCCGGTGCCGTTGAACCTGCCCGGCGTGAAGGTGATCACCGACAGCGGGGTGCTCGGGCTGACCAGCGCCGTGGCCGTGCTGGCCGTGGTGACGCTCGGGGTCGTCGCCGTGGGAGCGGCCGAGCGTCGGCTGGCCGACCGGTTGCTCGGGCCGAGCAGCCGGGAGCTGATGCGCAGGCGCATCGCCGAGCTGACCGCGACCCGCTCGGGCATCGTCAAAGCGGTGGACGACGAGCGCCGCCGGATCGAACGCGACCTGCACGACGGCGTGCAGCAACGGGGAGTGGCACTGGCGATGCTGCTCGGCCGCGCCCGGCACAGCCCCGACCCGGTCCGGACCGGTGAGCTGGTCGCCCAGGCCCACACCGAGTCGCGCCGGCTCCTGGACGAGCTGCGCAGCGTGGCCTGGCGGATCTACCCCACCGCACTCGACGAGCTGGGCCTGCGCGCCGCCCTCGCGGGCGTCGCCGAACGCTCCGGCGTCCCGGTCACCGTGCGTTACGGGCTGGCCGAGCGGCCCGTCTCCGAGGTCGAGACCGCCCTGTACTTCGTGGCCCGCGAAGCGATCACCAACGCGATCAAGCACGCGGGGGCACATGACATCCTGGTCGTGTTGACCGAGGACGATCGGACGGTGAGCGCGGTGATCTCAGACAACGGCGAGGGCGGCGCCGACCCCTCGGGCGGCGGACTGTCCGGGCTGGCCAGGCGCGTCCTGGCGCTCGACGGAGTGTTCAGCGTCGACAGCCCGGCAGGCGGCCCCACCACGATCACCGCCACGCTGCCCAAGGACCCGCCGTGCGGTTGATCCTGGCCGACGACTCGGTGCTGCTCCGCGAGGGCCTGATCCGGTTGCTCGACGACGCCGGGCATGAGGTCGTCGCCGCCGTCGGAGACGCGCCGGCCCTGCTCGACTCCGTCGAACGGCACCGGCCCGACGTGGCGGTGGTCGACGTGCGCATGCCGCCGACGCACACCGACGAAGGGCTGCGGGCGGCCGCGGAGATCCGCCGACGCCGGCCCGAGGTCGGCGTGCTCGTCCTGTCCCAGTACGTGGAGAAGACCTACGCCGCCACACTCCTGGCGGGAGACACCAAAGGGCTGGGTTACCTGCTCAAGGACCGGGTCTCGGAGGTGGCCGACTTCCTGGACTCACTGGAGCGGGTGCGCACGGGCGGCACGGTCCTCGATCCCGAAGTGGTCCGCCAACTGCTCGCCCGCACCACCCGCGCCGACTCGCTGAACAGGCTGAGCCCACGCGAGACGGAGGTCCTACGGCACCTCGCGCAGGGCTACGTCAACGCGGCGATCGCCGAACGCCTGCACGTGTCGCTCAGCACCGTCGAAAAGCACGTCAACGCCATCATGGACAAGCTCGACCTGCCCCGCGATCCCAGCTACAGCCGCAGAGTCCTGGCCATCCTGCGCTACCTCGACGACTGATCGCGCACCCGGGACGGGCGCCCCACCGGCCGGCGGGACCTGTGGATCCCAGCCACCGGCCCGAGGAGTCGTCCGAGCTCGCGCGGAGCGGATCAGGACCGTGTGAGCGGAGGGTGGGTGGCGTCGTAGCGACGCCGGTTGTCGTCGATCTCGCGTCGATGCGCGACGGCCCATTCTCCCAGGGCGACGACGGAATCCAGCAGCGTCCCACCGAGTTCAGTGAGGGCGTAGTCCACGCGTGGGGGAACGCTGGGATGGACGGTACGGGTCAGCAGGCCGTCGCGTTCGAGCTGCCGCAGGGTCAGGGTGAGCATGCGCTGGGAGACGCCGGTCACGGCGCGGTGCAGTTCGCCGAAGCGCAGGGTGCGGTCGCGGAGTTTCCCGATGATGAGGATGCTCCATTTGTCGCCGATCAGCGAGAGGATCCGGAGCACCTGCCGACAGGCCTCCTCATCCTGCTCGCCGGGTTCGCCGTCGGCCAGGTCCACCGTGGCGGGTCGCCCGGAATCCGGCTGCTGCGAGGCCGAAGAGATCGTCCTGCGGTGCGGCAAGGGTTACCTCCGTGTGCGTTACTGAGATGAATGTGCCGTCTTGCCACTGTCCTTGCAGTGAAAAATCATGATGTTACGAACAAACAGTAAGTGGTCGTGAGGCCGAGGTGAAGCACCACCGGCCTGATCGCTGTGCTCGGAGAGGACTGCAGTGGGGAAGACACTCGTTGTCGTCGGTGCCGGCCCGGGGTTGGGCATGGGCGTGGCTCGCGCGTTCGGCCGCCACGGTTTCCAGGTCGGGCTGATCGCCCGCACCAGGGAGAGACTGGACACTCTGGTCGGCGAGCTGACCGGGCAGGGCGTCACCGCCGCCGCGTTCACCGCCGACATCCATGACCGTGACGCGCTCGCCACCGCCCTCACCGCGGCGAGGGACACGCTGGGGCCGATCGACGTACTCGAATACAGTCCCAGCCCCACCGGGCCGATCACCAACGCCGCACAGACGACAGTCGAGTCCGCCACCGCGCAGTTCGAGCTGAATGTGCTGGGCGCGGTGAGCACCGTGAGCCAGGTGCTGCCGGACATGCGTGCCCGGGGCGACGGCGCGGTGCTGCTGACCACCGGCGTCTCCTCGACGATTCCCACACCGTTCCTCGCCAACGTGGGTCTCGCCATGGCCGGTTTGCGGAACTGGGCGCACACCCTGCACGCCGAACTCAAGCCTGAGGGGATCTACGTGGGAACGGTGACGATCGCCACCGGTATCGTCCCCGGCGGCGGCGAGGCCGATCCCGATGCCATAGGCGCCCGCTACTACCACATGTACCGGCAGCGAGACCGCGCCGAACAGGTCATCGGCGACCCGGACGCGTTCCGCGCTCTCGTCGCCCGGCACGCGGGCGGGCCCGGTGAAGCGGCCGCCACGTCGGACACCGCCGCCGGCCAAGCGGCTTCCCTCCGGTGACAGCCCGCTCGCCGGGCGATCCGGGCAGGGCCCGGCCAGGACCTGCGGCTACGGCTCCTGACCGTCCGCTGCCGCCCGGCCCCGTCCGTGGTCGTCGCCACCCCCGGCCGGTCACCCGCGGAGTCAGAAGTTCTCGTTCCACAGGTACCAGGGGCCGTAGTAGTGCTCGACGTCGGGCTCGTACTCCTCCTCTTCCGGCAACGGCGGCTCACCGCGCGGGCTCCATATGACGCCATGCTGGTGGATGCCGTTTCCTCCGCCGACCAGCGCGAAGCGCACCGTGTTCCCATGCCGCGCGGCCCAGGAGACGTCAAACAGTCCCAACCTGCCGGGGCCCATCTTCCAGTCGGCGCTTCCCGCCACCGCCGACCGCGCGACCTTCTCGAAGCTCTCCGCGGACAGAGCGAACCTGGACTCCTCCAGCGGCAGCGTCAACGCCAGAATCCCGATGAGCGGCGGTGCCGCCCAGCGCAACAGGTTCCGCCCGACACCCGACCGGCCCGCCGGGTCGACGAGCGCCCTGACGAGGCGGACGAACCAGGCCACACCAAGTCCGAAGAACACCAGGAGGGCGGGCAGCACCCAAAGCGGGCCGATGCCGGGAAAACTCCCCGTGTACAGGAGTAGGAGACCGAGGACCACCAGCGAGCCGATCAGCGGGATACCCGGCGCACCGGTCGAACTCCCCAAGAGCCGCTCTTTCAACATCCCGGTGACTCCCATCGCAGTCGATCAAGGCACCTCATGATCAACGCGAATCCTATCCGCGGATCCCGGCGGGCACAGCGCTCCGGGAAGCGGAACACCTCACGGTCTCCGTCGGATCCGGGGCGGTTCACTCCCTCCTCTGCGGGGGGACGGAACCGTCCGCGCCCGACATCTCCGCGCCGGGACGGTGCTGTCGGTTCCCGTCGGCATCTCACAGCCCTGTGACCGACGAAGCGCTGCCCGAACCCATCGACAAGCGGGGTCATTCTCGCCTACGGAGCCAGGCGACTCGATGGCCGGGCCGGTCCGGGCGACGAAGCCGTCGAGCGTCGGGTGGCGGCACCGGGCCGCCTTCCCAGGTACCAGGGGCCGCGGTGGTGCGCGAAGGCAGGTTCGTGCCCCGCTTCCGCGGGACACCGCGCACCGGACCAAGTGGCCCCAAGCAGTCGACAAGCGAGGGTCGTTAGCCTCCGAGGGGTGAAAAAGCGATCTTCTGCTCTGGCCGTCCTGTCCGCCGCCGCCGTACTGGCCGCTCCCGCCGCGGCCTCGGCCGCCTCGGGGGCGCCGGCGGCCGGGATCTCGGCGGGGCCGTCCGCCTCGGGGACCACGACCCTCTCCTTCCGGGGGATGAACCTGCAGATCCCGTCCACGTGGAAGGTGCACCGTGACGGGGACCAGGTCGTGGTGGCGACCGGCGCGTGCCCCGAGGCTTCCTACTTCATCAACAAGAAGCCCTGCAAGGGGTTCTGGTTGTTCGGCCCCGAGGCGATCAAACGCGGCGACGAGTCCTTCGGCGCCTACACCGGCAAGAAGCCGTTCTATCCCTCGACCGGCGTCCAGTACTGCCCCTTCAACAGCAAGAGCGAGCAACACCTCGGCAAGGCCACCGCGAGAGGGCTGCGGCAGGTCGGGCCCGCGCGCAAGGCCAAGTACACCGCCTGGGCCGGCACGTGCGAGGATCCCACCGGTAACCGGCGGACGGCGACCTACACCCAGCGGGAGTGGTTCCTGCCCGGCTCGAAGATCCTGGTGGTGGACCTGTGGAACCACAAGAGCCTGCCTGACCTGCTCAAGCGCGCCACCTGGAGCTGACCTCGGAGCGCGCTCCGGACCGCGCCCGGTGCGTCCGGCGTGCCGGGCCGGCACGTCCCGCGTGTTGGACCGGCGGCCGGCAGCCCGCGTGCGACAGTCAGGCCGCCCGGGCGCCTCTGACAAGCACCTCCATATCCCCTCCGAGAAACGTTCATGGATGACCGGTCCCCGACGGTCGATCTGGTCGCCGCTCTCGTCTGTTGCCGCCGCCTCGCCGAAGGAGACGGACTCACGGTGGACGTGAGGGTCGGGCCCGGCTTCCGAGCCGGGCGTAGGCCGCGGGTGGCATGCCGACCGCGGCGGTGAAGTCGCGGGTCAGGTGGGCCTGGTCGGTGTAGCCAAGCTCGGCGGCCAGCGTGGCGAGGTCGAGGCCCTGGTAGACCCGCTCCGCGGCCTCGTGCAGCCGGAAGCGGCGGATCACCCACTTGGGACCGACGCCGACATAGTCCCGGAACAGCCGCTGCAGCGTGCGCACCGACCGCCCCGATCTGGCGGCCAGCTCGTCGACCCTGGTCACGGACACATCGCTCTCCGCCATCGCCACCAGCGCCGCGGCCTCTTCCGCCAGCGGGTCCTGCTCCGGCCCCAGACTCAGCAGGAACGTCTCGGTGAGCGCGATGGCGGCCCGGGTGTCGGGCTCGGCCAGGACGCGCTCGACCAGGGTCGCGCCCGCTGCGCCGTACATCGCGCCGATCTCCACGAAGCGGCCGGTCAGCTGGGACACCGGACCGCCGAGGAACGGCCGGAAACCGCCGGGGCGGAAGCGCGTACCGAGCACGCGGCCGCTGCCGCGCATCGTGTAGGAGAACCCGCCTTTGATCACTCCCGCGATCCGGTGGAAGTTCCGGGCGATCGTCATGTTCACGGTGGGGTGGGAGACGATGCGCTGTTCGTACGGCTCGGCGAGGTCGGTCCATGTGACGATCCAGAAGTGCTCCACATACGCCGAAATTTCGGGTGATGGCGCATGACGGGCGAAATCGAAGGCTTTGAGCCCCGCGTACGGGTTGACCCAGCCGCGCTGTCGCGTTTCTACAAGCCGCGCCTCGCGCAGGTGGGGCACGATGGCTGCCATGGAAAACATGATGCCGCTGATGATGCGCGCCACTGAACGGACCGCGGGATTGGTCCGCGCGGTGCGGCAGGAGCAGCTCGGGTTCTCGACGCCGTGCGCGAAGTTCGACGTCAAGGACCTGATCAACCACCTCGAGTGGGTGGCGGAGATGTTCGAGTCGCTGGGGCGTGGGGGGTCGAGCGTCGAGCAGGGACCTTACGCGGGCGACTTCCCCGAGCGGGCGGAGCGCACGCTGGCCGCCTGGTCGCGGCCGGAGGCATGGGAGGGGACCAGCCCCGCCATGGGCCTGCCGATGACCACACTGGCCCACATGTACCTCGTCGACATGGTCGTGCACGGCTGGGACCTGGCCAGAGCCACCGGTCAGGAGTACGAGCCGGACTCTGAGGCCGTCTCGCGGGCGCTGCACTTCACTGACCGGATGGTGGAGACGGGCAGGCAGCGCGGCGCCTTCGGCCCGCCGGTCGCAGTGCCGGACGACGCCCCGCGGTTCGACCGCCTGCTCGGCGTCATCGGCCGGGATCCCGCCTGGACACCGTGATCTGCTCCGGTCCCGGCAAGACCCTTACCGTCCGCGGTGAGCCACCGGCGTCCGGCCCCGTCCGTAGCCGTCGTCACCCAGTCGGTCGCTCAGGAAGCCACTCCCTGAGACGGCCTTACCGCGCCCTGCCGACTGCCGCCCAGCCCATGCTCTGCCCGGATACGCTCATAGTCCTCGGGGGTGTACTCCTGGATGTCGGTCCCGTCGGGAAAGTCGTCGGGGAACAGAGGGCATCGAACCTCGCGACTCATGACTCCCACGATGAAGTCCAGCAGGGAGCCCTGGAAGTGCCACCACGTCGCCCCGTTCGTGATCACGATCGTCCATCTTCCGGGATCGGGATCGGTGAGCCAGAGGAGGTAGTCCCCGTTGTCCGTCGATCCCCAGGGATACACACCGCCCGGTTCGGGATAGATCGGGAAGGGGGGCGCCTCCGTCTCCGCTCCCTCGTCGTCCACCAGATCGATGGTTCCCCACTCCTCCACTAACGGGCGGAGCTGATCCAGCCGGGCGATCGCGTCCCGTCTCTCACCCGGTTCGGGGCGGTTGACATAGAGGAAGCCGTTCAGCCGGATATCCGCGTACCGGGCAGCCCACGCCTTGTAGTCGTCGGGGAAGACCAAACCGGTTTCCGCTTCGAACGCGGCCCAATCCACCACAGACGCGCGTTTGCTCGGAGGGCCAACGATCGCCGTCAGATCAGCGATATCGGCCATGGGTGTCCTTTCCGGCCGAGCAGTCTTGAGACCTGTGGATCGGCCGGGGAGGAGTGTATCTTCCCAGTGATCGTTTAAGGCCTCCGCGCATGGCCGACGCGCCAACGTCGGCCGGGAAGGTCGGAGGGCATACGCTCCGGATTGAGCCGGCTCTCCCGGAGCACCAGCCGTCACGTCCCCGAACCAGGCATCTTGCTCCACACCTGCCCGCCCGCCGCGTCGTCGGGGTTCTCCACGCGCCGGTAACGCGCCCAGTGGCCGGTCACCTCCGGCTCGGCCGTGTCACCGGCCACGAAGACCGTGCATCCCAGGGCGGAGGGCATCAGGCTGGTG
Organism: Streptosporangium fragile; assembly: GCF_039534445.1. Classification (NCBI taxonomy): domain Bacteria; kingdom Bacillati; phylum Actinomycetota; class Actinomycetes; order Streptosporangiales; family Streptosporangiaceae; genus Streptosporangium; species Streptosporangium fragile. Next base: position 53,448 of record NZ_BAAAVI010000009.1, read on the forward strand.
GTGGTCAGGGCGGACGGCTCGGCCTCGTCCTCTCCCACGTCGGCGCCGTCGGTGTCGGCGGCGTCGTCCATCAGATCGGGCTCGATCACCTCACCGTCCGGGGCGAGCCTGCCCAGGATGTAACGGTCGGTCGGCCGCTCCCTGAACTCCTCCTCCTCGTCGCCGAAGGGGCCGTGGAGGTCATGGACGACCAGTTTCTCCAACTCGTCCCGGATCCGGGCCTCGTCGGGACGTTCGAGCACCGTCTCACCGCTCATGCCGATCACTGTAGGACCAGACTGCGACGTTCCGCCGGTACGCCAGGAGATCCTCGGCGGCGACGCGGCGGTGCCTTCCCACCATCCGGTAGGGGATCGCGCCGGACTCCAGCAGCCCGATCAGGTGGGGCCGGGACACGTTCAGCAGGTCCGCCGCCTGCTGGGTGGTCAGTTCGGCGTGCGACGGGACGACCGAAACGCCCCGCCCCTCCGCCACCTGGGTCAGGACGTAGGCGAGCAGGCTCACGGCCTCGCGCGGGAGGATCAGGGGTTCCTCGCCGCCTGACTCCCCCATAACCGGAATGACCTGCCCGCCGGGGTGTCTTCTGAGGCATTCCTCGATCCGCCTGGCGGCGCGGGCCGCGACCCGGGCGTCTATCGCTCCCGGTTCGATCGATCGCTTGACGTGAATGGCGGCCACGTCTATCTTCCCCTCGTAATCGCATTATCCGAAGCAGACGAAGTAAACGAAACAGCGGCGACAGGAGTACGGCACGGGCGGGGCCGGGTCTTGTCGACATGAATATTCAGCATTTAGTGTGATATCCGGCTTTTTCGTGCATAACGGGGTTCTGGAGAAGACGGGGGCGGCGTGGCCGAGCGGATGGTGCCCAACCCCCGGCGCGAGCGGCTGAGGCAACTGCTCGTGGAGGCCGAAGACCGGTCCCACGAGATACGGCAGGCCTACCAGCGCGCCTTCGCGGCGATGCGGGCGGGAAAGGTCTGGACCGGGCCGACCGCCGCCGCGTGGACCACCGAGCTGGAAGAGCGACACCACCGGCTGGGACGGCTCGCGCGGCGGGTGGTCGACGCGATCGAGGAGGAGCTGCGCCGGCACCCTCCGCTGGTGACCGAGACCGAGGCGAACGCCATGCGCCGGGAGATGGCCGGGCGTCTGTGACCACCCGGACCACCGGGACCACCGTGACCTCGAAGGGGGACGACACTCCGTGGCACCCACCGGCGAATTCTGCGGGATCGACCCCGGCGAGATGGGACGGCTCGCCGACTCCCTGCGCGGCGCGGCCGACCGGCTGACCTCGTTCAGCAAGGAGTTCGAGGCGAAGCTCGGCCGGCACGGGATCGGCACCCCCGCGCTGCGGGAGATCGCCGACATCGCCGAGTGGGGCAAGACCCAGGTCTCCATGCTCCACGGCCGGGCCGAGCTGATCCAGGCCCTGGACGCGGGAGCCGGACCGGCGTCGGCGGGAGACGGCGCCCAGGGGTTCGTCCGCCTCCCCGACGAGCTGGCGGGCTTCGAGTTCGCCCAGGGCCTGGCCCGGATGTACGGCAACGACATCCTCGTCAACCACAGCGGCGAACTCCAGGCCGCGCTCATCCACGAACACGCCGACGAGATCGCCCAACTGGCGGAGAACCCCCAGGCCGCCGCCGCCTTCTTCGCCCTGCTGCCCTCGAAGGTCCGCGACGCGCTGCCCGCCATCATCGCGAGCACCGGCAGCAAGACCGCCAGGCAGGACCTGGCCGCCTTCAGCAAGGCCCTCGGCGCGGCCCTGCGCGCCCCCACCCTCGTCCCGGCGTTCGCCAAGGTCAGGAACGACCTGGTGAGACCCGTCGAAGGAAAGATCGTCGCGTGGAACCGGCTCGCGCTGCTCAGAGGCGCGAACGCCCCCTCCGGCGTGCGCAGCGCGGCGGCCCGTGCGCTGGTCCTGGACGACTTCCTGAAGAACCCCCGCCAAGACTGGCGCGCCGGGTCCATCGAGTCCCGGACGTACGGCACGCCCCCCGACCTGGTCGCCATGGGGCTGGAGGTGCTCGCCGGCGACGGCGCGGCCGTCCGGGACGCGTTCGCCAAGATGGGCGGGAGCGACCTCAAGCTCAGCCAGACCGAGAAGATGAAGCGGTTCCTCGACCACGCCAAGGGCGCGGGCGGGGACGACGTCGCCGACGCCTTCGGCCGGGCGATGGAGGCGGGCACCGGCGCCACGACCGAGAAGGCCGGACAGCACAGCCCGGAGGCCGCCGCCTTCACCCTCGACCTGATGAAGGTCGCGGGCTCCTTCGGCGCCGACCTGCCGAAACCGGCCAAGGACTCCATGGGCGTGATCGCGAAGTCCTACATCCACGAACTGGCCTCGGGCGCCCGCTTCGACAAGGCCGCCTACCGAACCTCCGGAATGGGACTCCCAGAGAACTGGATCACCCTTCCCGGGGTGACCCCGGCGTTCTACCTCAGTCCAGGTGATACTCATCGCTTCCTCAAGTCCTTCGTCGGGGACAAGCGGCTCACCGACGACTTCGACGCGACCGCGGCCCGGTTCCGCCACGACACGCTGACGGCGGCGGCTCATCTGGACGCGCATACAGATGACGGTTATTTCGAACTCGCTTCGAGCATGTTCGGCGACTTCGCCGGTCTGGAGTTCAAGGCGACGCTGGACGTGCGCGGCGAGCTGGACGCCACCGACGAACTGATCCGTGACATCACCAAGAGCACCCTCGCACTCGGGATCGACCGGATTCCCATCGTGGGCGGAATCAAGGAGGCGGGGTGGGAACTGGCCAAGGCTTACGGCGCGAGCAAACTCCTCGACAACTGGGCCGACAGCTTCGAGACACGGGTCGAGGAAGCCACTGGGAGTCGATCTGACTTCGTCCTACGCCTCAAATACGACACGGCACACCTTCTTCACAGCGCTGGCTATCCGGCGAGTGAGCCGCCTGCGGAGATCATCAGTAGAACCACCGGTGGTCTCCAAACCTATGACGAGCTTGTCTCCGCAGCGAAGAAGGAGACCAGCGGCAGTGGCACAAGATGGGAGCAGGCACTTGGCAAAAAGCTGATCGCCTACGAACGATGGATGGACAGCAACAAAAAGCTGGACATCAAGCTTGAAAACTCTTCCAGGATCCAAGCCAGCGAAACCGCCCAAGAGCAAATACGCGTGTGGGAGTGATTCAACTGTTTCTCACCTGGGCAGACAGCGGGTCTCTGCCTGCAGTCGCCACGTAGGGGCTTCCGGAGTCACATATACCGCAACCACGATGCCGATGTCCTTCTTGACTCCGTAGATGAATCGCCCTACCTCGTCATCGCCCGCAGTGAACGGGGGCTCCAGCTTGTAACCGAGTTCATGGACGAGAGTCCCCGTCATTATCCCTTCAGCCTGATCGAGATGGCCGTCCACATCCGGAGAGTTGTTTTCATCGTCAGCGGTAACCCGCATAACCCTCTTGAATTTTCCCTTGTCGCAGGGGATGTCCTTGTCCGGACGCTGTAGGAAGCGGAGCTTCATCAGCGGGTTCTTAAAGAGGTCGTCGGTCTCCAGCCGCTGCGTGTCCTTCTGAAGCTCTGCCGCCGCGTCCTTCAGTGAAGGCTCGGAAGTGCATCCCGATGTCACCATTACCAGCGCCGCGCCGATGGCCAGTAACCGGATGACGCGCATGCCATACCTCCGAGGGCGATCGACACCGAGATATATCGATCTTCACTCAATCGGCTGGCCGCCGCCACACTCTTCGCGTATCCGCGCGTCAACATTCGGCCACCAGGAACCAGACCGAGCCGCCGGCCTCGCCGTGGTGTGACCCCCACGCGGTCGCGAGCAGGTCCACCAGCCATAGGCCCCGCCCGCCGTCCTCGTCCGGCTCCGGCACGCGCACGGCCGGGGCGCTGACGGCCGACCCGTCGTCGGTCACCTCTACGTGGACGTCGCCGGAGGCACAGGTCACCCGCACCGTCACCCGTCCACCCGCCGTACGCCCCGAGTCCGAGTGTGTGATCGCATTGGTGACCACCTCGCTCAACAGGAGCAGCACGTCGTCGAGGAGCGGGGCGGCGATTCTCCCGGCCAGAAGTTCACGTGCCCATTCGCGGGCGACGGGAACGGATATTTCCTTTCCCGGGAAATCCCGCCGCCAGGTGCCGTGTGACGCGTTCACGGGTGCCTCCCGCGACGGGCCTCCGTGACGACGGATCGGCCCTCGCCCTCTCATTCGCCCACCTCCGCGAGGATGATGTCGGCGGCGTTGTCGGCATGGGCCACCACCCACTTGTCCCGTCGCCATAATCGCGCCCACCACGGACGCCAGGTGAAGACCCAGCCGCAGTAACGCCGTATGACGGTGACGCGGACCTGGACGCCGGACGCCGACCGGATCTCCAGGACCGGCTGCCCGGCCACGGGGAGGACCAGCAACGTGCAGACGCCGAGGCCGTGCAGCGCCCGGCTCAGCCGGACCAGATGGTCGAACCTCTCGTACCGCTCGCGCGCCGTCATGGCTCACCTCCAGGGTGCTTCGCATGCGCGCCACCGAGACATGGAACGGCGTCGCCATATTCACAGGAGGCACCGTTGTCACCGATTAAAAGGGCGGTGACGCGCTTTCTTTATTTCGCTTACCGGATGAGAAGGCGTGCGTTTAGAATGCCCTCCTGGCATCGGTTCGACGACCGGTTCGGCAACCCGGAGCAGAGGAAACGATGACAGCCTCCGGGCTGTCGCGGGCTGAATTCGGTTTCACCGATCGGGCGACAGGTCCGTTTTTTCTAATTCGGGAGGAAATGCGATGGAAGTGGTGCCGTCTCTCGACCCCGGTTCCCCACGCGTGCGGTTCGGCGTCGAGATGCGCCGGCTGCGGGAGGCCGCGCAGCTCTCGCAGGCCGCCGTCGCCTCCCGGCTCGGCTGCACCCAGACCCAGGTGAGCCGCCTGGAGAAAGCCACCCGGACGCCGTCGAAGTCCGACGCCGAGCGGCTGGACCGGCTCTTCGGCACGGCCGACGGCGTCTCCTTCACCCGGCTCTACCAGCGCATCATCGCCCAGCCCGGCGGCCCGGTCTGGTTCCGGAGCTGGGCCGAGGAAATCGAACCCACCGCGCTCGTCCTCCGCTCCTGGGACCCGCTCCTGATTCCGGGCCTCCTCCAAACGGAGTCCTACGCCCGGCATCTCTTCAGCCAAGCTCCACAGATCACTCCCGACGAGGTGGAGGAGCGTGTTCGGGCTCGCATGCGACGCCAAGGAATCCTCGATCGGGACAATCCTCCGCTTGTCCTCGTACTCATCGACGCAGGAGTGCTACGCCGCAAGGTCGGTGGAGCCGAAGTGATGCGTGAACAGCTCAGTCACCTGGTAGAGGTCACACAGAGGCCAACCGTTTACATCCAGATCGTCGACCCGGAATGCCTGACGGGCTTACTGAGCGCATTCATGATCGCTGAGCTTCCGAACGGACAACCCGACGCCGTCCAAGTGGACTCTTCTGCTGTGGGACAAGTTACGACAGAGCATGACATCGTGACCGCAATCTGGAAGCGCTATGAGGCGATTCGCCAGTGGGCCTATCCTGACCCCATGTCCGTCAAGATGATCGAGGATGCGAGGCAGGAATGGACCTGAGCGCTGCGGTATGGCGGAAGTCGTCACGCTCCGGAGATAACGGCGGCCAGTGCGTTGAAGTAGCAGCCAACCTGCCCGGGGTGGTGGCCGTCCGCGACAGCAAGGACCCGGACGGCCCCAAGCTGCTCTTCACCCCCGCCGAGTGGAGAGCGTTCGTCGGCGGCGTCAAGAACGGCGAGTTCGACCGCTGACCTGGTCCGGGCGATCACGGAAAGTCGGTAGCCCGGACCAAAAGGCCAATTCAGCCTGAATCGCCCCAGTTCCGGTGGAGACTTGATCTCTTGAGAGGATCGAGTCCCTGCCAGGCAAGTCTCCCTACCCTGCCGAGCTGCACAGACGAGCGATTCGGATGGCCGCCGAGGTGCGGCCGGATTACCCGACCGAGTGGGCCACGATCAACGCGGTGGCCACCAAGCTCGGTATCGGCACCGCCGAAACGCTGCGCACCCGGGTCCGCCAGGCGCAGGCCGACGAGGGCAGCCGGCCCGGCCGCACCGCTGATGAGTCGGCCGAGCTGAAGCGGCTGCGCCGGGAGAACGCCGCACCGTCACGGAGCCGGACCCGCAGTTCCCAGACCGGCCCTTCGCGATGGTCCGACCATGGACCGCCAAGCTCGGTTCCCTTCTCCGCCAGCAGACCGGCCACTTCGTCAACCTGCTTGAAGTCGCTGTCGCTCAGATCGTCAAGCCACTCTCGGACCTCGGGCTCGATCTCAAAGCCGTACAGCTCACGCGCCCAGGTCTCCTCCCACACACTCATCACTCAGGGTAGCGAGATCTCGCCATCCGTGATGACTACGAAGGCTTGATCCGCCGATGTCCGACCACGTGCAACACGGCATCAGCGTCCCCATTCCGGACGAAGGGCCTTCTCGTGCCGCTCAGCCAGATCAGCGTCACTCTCGGACAAGGTGAAGAGCCGGAGGCTCCGGCTCAGCCCTTTCGCGCTCATCCAGACGACCACAGATCAGCTTCAGCGCCGGAGGCAGCTCCGCCTCCGGCAGCCGGTTCACCAGGCGGTGTGGTCCCTCGCGCATACTGCTCACGCCGACGTCGGGAGGTCTCGCATTGATCAAGTGACGAGACGCCAAGATCGGTTCCCGCGCCACTCCCAGCTCAAGGGCCAACGGCACGGTAATGGCACAGAGCCCCATCCAGGGATCCTGGACGGGGCCATTGTGACTGGTGGGCGCTACCGGGTTCGAACCAGTGACATCTCGCTTGTAAGGCGAGCGCTCTACCGCTGAGCTAAGCGCCCGGGAATCCCGTCGAACAGACGGGATAACACCTTACGCCACGCGGGGGGATTTCAGCACATCGAGAGACCACTCGGTGCCCGCGTCGGTGAATCCGGCGGCGCGCCAGCCGAGGAGGGCGGCGCCGAGCATGCCCGCGTTCACGCCCAGGGCGGCCTGGCGCAGGGGTGGGGCGTCGCGGAAGGTCAGGCGATTCCGGAGGCGTTCGGTGAGGGGAACCGAGAGCAAGGGGCCCGCCTCGGCGAGGCCGCCACCGAGGATGATGGCGGAGGGGTCGAGCAGCAGCGTGTAGGTGGCCAGGGCGAGGGAGAGCGCCTCGACGGCGTCGTCCCACACCTGGCGGGCCACGGGGTCACCGGCGGCGGTCAGCGCGGCGATCCGCTCGGCGGTGGCGGGAGCCGGGGGAACAGCCTCATCGGTGGGAGCGGCCGTGCCGGTCAGAGCGGGGGCGGCGGTCCCGGAAGAAACCGCCGTTCCGGCGGGGGCGGCGGTCCCGGAAGAAGCGGCCGTTCCGGCGGGGACGGTGGTCTCGGGAGAAAAGGCCGTGCCGGTGGCCGTGTTCCCGGAGGAAGCCGCGGCCAGGCGGGCGGCGTAGCGGCGGGCCACGGCGGAGGCCGAGGCGTAGGTCTCCAGGCAGCCGACCTGGCCGCAGGCGCACGGCTCACCCTGCGGGAAGACCGGAATGTGACCGATCTCGCCGCCCCAGCCCGCGGTGCCGCCGTACGGTTCGCCGTTGACGATCACGGCGCCCGCGATGCCGGTGCCGATGGGCAGGAACAGGAAGTCGGACAGTTCTCGGCCGGCGCCGAGGACGCTCTCGGCGAGGCCGCCGGTGCGCACGTCGTGGCCGAGCATGACGGGCACGTCCAGCGGGACGAAGTCCGCCGCGGGGACGCCACGCCAGCCGATGTTGGCCGAGTAGAGCGCCGTGTCGGCGGTGACCAGGCCGGGGACGGCGAGGCCGACTCCTTCGGGGGTGCCGCCACCCGCCGCGGCGAGATCACCGATGAAGGAACGGATCTCCTCCACCACGGCGGCAGGGCCCCTGTCGCGCGGGGTCGCGCGGCGGTCGATGCGGAGGATCTCGCCGGAACGGGCGACGAGGCCGCCCTTCATCGACGTTCCACCGACGTCAAGGGCCACAACGAAGGAGCTCATGCACCTGTCCAGCGGGTCGAGGGAAGCGGGGCCGAGCCCGACCCTAGCGCACGCGGAGATGGCGACATACGCCGATATATGCCGTGATATCGACAGGCCGGTGCGGGGGAACCCTGCGCAGTGTCCTGGCAGGGGTAAGGACGGCAGCGCCGCGGAAATCTTCCGCGGAAAGCGGCGTCAGGGAACCCTGCACAGCACCCTGGCAGGGATAAGGACGGCAGCGCCGCGGAAAGCTCCCACGGAAGACGGTGTCAAAATCTTCCGCGGAAAGCGGCGTCAGGGAACCCTGCGCAGCACCCTGGCCAGGGCGGCCTCCACCTCGTCGGCCAGGCCGGGCGCGCAGGACGGGGGTTGCTCGTCTCCGCCGCGCGCGAGCCACACCGCGCCGCACGAGCGGCACTCGACCTCGCCGAGCCTGCAGATGAGGGCGGCCGAGCTGCAGGAGGAGCAGGTGTCGAGGTCGAGATCGTGCATACGCCGGCAGTCCGGGCAGATGAGCACCTGCGCCTGGTGGCGCACCCCGCGCGTCCACGGACTGGCGCCGCGGACCGGGTCGGTCTGCCTGGCCCCGCAGGAGAAGCAGGGCATGATCGCCTCCTGGAAGGTCGAGCCCGGTGGGCGCCGGGTGGGCGTCCGCCGGATCACCGCTCAGGGAAGGTCGGCGAGCACCTTGCGGTACTCGGCGATGTCTCGTGCCTGCGAGGCCGGGTTCACGACGTTCCAGCGGACCGCGCCCTCACCGTCGATGATGAAGGTGGCCCGCTTCGCGACGCCGTTCTCCTCATCGAACACACCGTACGCCCGCGCGACCTGCCCGTGCGGCCAGAAGTCGGAGAGCAACGAGAAAGCGTATCCCTGCTGGTCCGCCCACGTGCGGAGAGCGAAGGCCGAGTCGACCGAGACGGTCAGCACCTTCACGTCGTCGGGCAGCCCGGCGGTGAACTCGTCGCGGAGGGCGTCGAGCTCACGGCCGCAGACGCCGCTGAAGGCGAGTGGATAGAAGATCAGCACGATCTTTTTACCCCGGTACTGCGAGAGCTTGACCGGGGCGCCGTGCTGGTCCCTCAGCTCGAAGTCCGGGGCCTGGGCCCCCACCTCGACGGCCATACCCGAAGGTCCTTTCCTTGATGGCGGCGGGCACCATCATCCTGCCGTACGGCTCGCCCGAGCCGTACGGCAGGGCGGACCCTTAGCGGCGCGCCCTGGGCGTCGCCAGGCGCGTCCCCGACCAGTCGGGGGCGGCGCTGATACTGCTGGTCTGCGACAGACCCGCGGTCGCGGCGTCCTCCCCGATGTCGCTCGGCTCCACGTGCCCGTCCCGGCCGGCTTTGGGAGTGAGCAGCCATATCTGACCACCGTCGGTCAGGTTGGTCATCACGGTGCTCAGGGTGTCGAACAGATCACCGTCACCATCGCGCCACCACAGCAGCACGACGTCGACGACGTCCTCGAAGTCTTCGTCGACCAGCTCGTTGCCGGTCAGCTCCTCGATGGAGTCGCGCAGATCGTCGTCGGCGTCCTCATCCCAGCCGACCTCCTGCACCACCTGACCCGGCTTGAGGCCGAGTCGTTCGGCCAGGCTGCGTTCGCCCTGCGCCTGACCCGCGGTCGCGCTCACGTTTGTCCCTCCTGCTTGAATGGCCCCGCAATCACACGGTGCTCAGAGTGCTTCGGCACAGTCCACACGCTGTGACCCTCAGTCGTCAACGGTCGCCACGGCAACGACTGGGCTACGTATGAACTAGTCCGACAAAAATGACAAACGGACCTGGCGTTCCCGATTGTCGACGTTGAGATCCACCAGAGCGACGGACTGCCAGGTGCCCAGCGCGAGCCGCCCCGACAGGACCGGGACGGTGGCGTACGGCGGAATGAGGGCGGGCATGACATGTGACCGTCCATGCCCCCTGGAACCGTGCGCATGCTTCCATCTGTCGTCGGCCGGAAGAAGATCTTCCAGGGCCGCGAGCAGGTCGTCGTCGCTGCCCGAACCGAGTTCGAGCAGCGCGACCCCCGCCGTCGCGTGGGGGACGAAGACGTGCAGCAGCCCGTCTCCCCCACATGACCGGACGAAGCTCTCGCACTCGGAGGTGATGTCGTGCACCCGCTCTCGGGCCCCCGTTACCACCTCGATCGTCTGAGATCTCACATACCGATCCTACGATCCATCCTGAGCTGGGACGACGGCCGTGCCCGGTCTGTGACACACGGAGGCCCGCCCTCCGCGAGCCCCGGGGGGCGGGCCTCCCTGGCACAGGGTGCCGGGGAGGAGAGTAGCGCGTTACAGGCATGGAGAGTTTTACGTACATATGGAGAGCTCTGCGCGCACCGGCGAGCTCGGGCGCGCCCGTCGGCGGGCGCGCGGGCGCCTCCACCGGCGCGCGGGGTTTGCCCACCGGCGAAGAGGCGGAGGCCCCGGCGGGTACGCGCACCCGCCGGCGGGTAGGTACGTTTACCGGTGGGCGCGCATACTCACCTGCGGATACACGCGGGTGACGCCCGCGCGTCCGGGCAGGCGCTCGCGGCGTGCGGTTCCTCACCCGCCGTCGGGCCCGGCTTCTTCCCCGTCCCGGCCTCTCGGGACGTGCGGCGGGGGCTCCTGACCAGAGGGGACGAGGGGAGGGAGATTCCCAGGGAGGGGAACTGTAAAAAAGGAGGAACCTCGTTGTAACCTTTGGTGGCAATTCGTCCTACCATCGGTGGTCTAGGCCACTTATATACCCCTGCCAGCAGGGATATCCTGGTTACCGGTCAGTAGAGATGCACTTTCCGGGGTAAGCGACCAGGATGGAAGACGACCTACACCAGACAAAAGTCCATCCTCGGAAGGCGAGACCCAGTGGCTTCCGGACGCCAGCGTTTCTCGATCATCAGCGACGGCCTACCCAGCCAGCTTCCTGATGTCGACCCCAGTGAGACCCAGGAGTGGCTCGAGTCGCTCGACAACGTCGTCAAGACGGAAGGTCGCACCCGCGCCCGCTATCTCATGCTCCGGCTGTTGGAGCGGGCTCGCGAGCACCAGGTCGGCGTGCCCGGCCTGCGCAGCACCGACTACATCAACACCATTCCCCCGGAGCGCGAGCCCTGGTTCCCCGGCGACGAGTACGTCGAGCGCCGGATCCGCGCCTACACCCGGTGGAACGCCGCCGTCATGGTGACCCGGGCCAACGCCCGCACCAACGTCGGCGGGCACATCGCCACCTACGCCTCGGCCGCGTCGCTCTACGAGGTCGGCTTCAACCACTTCTTCCGCGGCAAGGACCACGGCGAGTCCGGAGACCAGGTCTTCATCCAGGGTCACGCGGCTCCGGGCATCTACGCCCGCGCCTTCCTCGAGGGCCGTCTCAACGAGAATCAGCTGGACGCCTTCCGGCAGGAGCTCTCGCACGGCTTCCGCGGGCTGCCCTCCTACCCGCACCCGCGCCTGATGCCGGACTTCTGGGAGTTCCCCACGGTCTCCATGGGCCTCGGCCCGATCGGGGCGATCTACCAGGCCCGGTTCAACCGTTACCTGCTGAACCGGAAGATCAAGGACACCAGCCGCAGCCATGTCTGGTGCTTCCTCGGCGACGGCGAGATGGACGAGCCGGAGTCGCTCGGCGCGATCGGCCTGGCGGCCCGCGAGGAGCTCGACAACCTCACCTTCGTCATCAACTGCAACCTGCAGCGTCTCGACGGCCCGGTACGCGGCAACGGCAAGATCATCCAGGAGCTGGAGTCCTACTTCCGCGGCGCCGGCTGGAACGTCATCAAGGTCGTCTGGGGCCGCGACTGGGACCCGCTGCTGGCGGCCGACGTCGACGGCGTGCTCGTCAACAAGATGAACACCGTTCCCGACGGCCAGTTCCAGACCTACTCCGTCGAGTCGGGCGCGTACATCCGCGAGAACTTCTTCGGCGACGACCCCCGCCTGCGCAAGATGGTCGAGCACCTGTCGGACGAGGACATCCGCAAGCTGTCGCGCGGCGGTCACGACTACCGCAAGGTCTACGCGGCCTACAAGGCGGCCCGCGAGCACGTCGGCCAGCCGACGGTCATCCTCGCCCAGACCATCAAGGGCTGGACGCTCGGCAAGGACTTCGAGGCGCGCAACGCGACGCACCAGATGAAGAAGATGTCCAAGGCCGACCTGAAGGAGTTCCGCGACCGGCTCTATCTGCCGATCCCCGACTCCGCCCTCGAAGGCGACCTGCCGCCCTACTTCCACCCGGGCGAGAACGACCCGGAGATCCAGTACATGAAGGAGCGCCGCGCGGCCCTGGGCGGCTTCCTGCCCAAGCGCGTGGTCCGGGCCAAGCCGCTCGCGCTCCCCGGCGACACGGCCTTCTCGCAGCTGAAGAAGGGCTCCGGCAAGCAGAACGTCGCCACCACCATGGCGTTCGTCCGCCTGCTCAAGGACCTCATGCGCGACAAGGAGATCGGTCACCGCTTCGTGCCGATCATCCCGGACGAGGCGCGCACCTTCGGCCTCGACGCGATCTTCCCGACGGCGAAGATCTACTCGCCGCACGGCCAGACGTACGAGGCGGTCGACCGCGAGCTGCTGCTGTCGTACAAGGAGTCGACCGAGGGTCAGATCCTGCACGAGGGCATCAGCGAGTCGGGCTCGATGGCCTCGACGATCGCGGTCGGCTCGTCGTACGCCACGCACGGCGAGCACATGATCCCGGTCTACATCTTCTACTCGATGTTCGGCTGGCAGCGCACCGCCGACCAGATGTGGCAGCTGGCCGACCAGATGGGCCGCGGCTTCCTGCTCGGCGCCACCGCCGGCCGCACGACGCTGAACGGTGAGGGCCTCCAGCACGAGGACGGCCACACCCCGCTGATCGCCTCGACGAACCCGGCCGCGGTCTCGTACGACCCCTCGTGGGCGTTCGAGGTGGCCCACATCGTCCAGGACGGCCTGCGCAGGATGTACGGCGAGCAGGCGGAGAACGTCTTCTACTACCTGACCGTCTACAACGAGCCCTACGCCCAGCCCGCCGAGCCGGCCGGTCTGGACGTGGACGGCCTGCTCAAGGGCCTGTACCGGTTCGCCCCCGCGCCGCAGATCCAGGGGCCGCGGGCCAACATCCTGGCCTCCGGCGTCGCCGGGCCGTGGGCGATGGAGGCCCAGCGGATGCTGGCCGAAGACTGGGGCGTGGCGGCCGAGGTGTGGTCGGCCACCTCCTGGTCGGAGCTGCGCCGCGAGGCGCTCGCCGCCGAGGAGCACAACCTGCTCAACCCCGAGAGCGAGCAGCGCGTGCCGTACGTGACGCGGGTGCTCTCGGCGGCGCAGGGGCCCTTCGTGGGCGTCAGCGACTACATGCGCGCCGTACAGGACCAGATCGCCCAGTGGGTGCCGGGCGACTGGAGCTCCCTGGGCACCGACGGCTTCGGCCTGTCGGACACGCGGTCGGCGCTGCGCCGCCACTTCCACGTCGACGCGGCCTCGATCACCCTGGCCGTGCTCACCCAGCTGGTCAGGCGGGGCGAGCTGAACGCGGCGGTGCTGAGCGACGCGATCGCCAAGTACCACCTGAAGAACGGCGTGACCGAGGCCGGCGGCGCCGAGAGCAACGACACGCAGTCCATGGGACTCTGACCGTTTCCGGGCGGGCTCTTCTTTGTTTAGAAGAGTCCGCCCGGTTAGTGTGGAATCGCTTCCCCCGGCGACCGAGACCAGGGGAGCAGTTCATGCCCGTGAAGCTGAAGGGGGCCGCGGCGGTCGCGGCCCTGTCCACCGCGCTCGCCGCCTGCGGCGGAGGCACCGGCGGGGGCGGCGTCGTCGCGGACGCCTCCGGACCGGCCGACAGCGGCACCCCGACCACGGCCCCGGCGGCCGGATCCATCGCCTGGGGCCCGTGCACCGACATCAAGCGCCCCGGCGGGCAGACCCCGGCCCAGGGAGAGCCCGCGCCGGAGTGCGGCAAGCTCAAGGTCCCCCTCGACTACACCAAGCCGGACGGCGAATCCGTGGAGATCGCGCTCATCCGCCTGAAGGCCACCGGTCCCGGTGAGCGGATCGGCTCGCTGGTGTTCAACTTCGGCGGTCCCGGCGCCTCGGGAGTCGACACCCTCGCCCAGGCCGGCAAGGTCTTCGGCACCCTGAACGCCCGCTACGACCTGGTCAGCTTCGACCCGCGCGGCGTCGAGCGCAGCTCCGGCGTCCGCTGCGGCGGCACCGCGGTCATGGACAAGTTCACCTCCATGAACACTCCGTCCGTCACGGCGGCCGAACGGTCCGAGACGGTGCGGACCACCCAGGAGTTCGTGACGGCCTGCCGGCAGACGTCAGGCAAGCTCCTCCCCCACGTCGGCACCGTGAACGCCGCCCGTGACATGGACCGCATCCGCGCCGCCCTGGGCGACGCGCGGCTGCACTACTTCGGCATCTCGTACGGCACGCAGCTCGGCGCGGTCTACGCGACCCAGTTCCCCAAGAACGTGGGCCGGTTCGTGCTGGACGCCCCGCTGGACCCGAGCATCACCCTGGAGCAGCGCGCGATCGCCCAGACAAAGGGGTTCCAGCAGGCCTACAGGGCGTTCCTGAAGGACTGCGTGAGCGAGCCCGGGCAGTGCGAGATCGGCAGCGACGTGGACGTCGCGAACAAGAACATCGACCAGCTCCTCGACGATCTGCGGACCGACCCGCTCCGGGTCGGCGACCGCGTGCTGACCCAGGGACTGGCCGGCACCGCCGTCTCCGCCGCGCTGTACTCGAAGCTGACCTGGCCGCTGCTGGACCAGGCGCTCGGCCAGGCGATGAAGCAACGTGACGGGCGGATCCTGCTGGCTCTGGCCGACAACTACAACGGCCGCCAGCCCGACGGCAGCTACACCACCCTGATGAGCAGCTTCCCGGCGATCAGCTGCGTGGACACCGCGGAGCGGCCCACCCGCGCGGAGGTCACCCAGACCGAGACCAGGACGGTGAAGATCTCCCCGCTGTTCGGCGGCTCGGGCATGGGCGGGATCTGCTCGATGTGGCCGGTTCCCGGCAGCGACGAAGCCAGGAGGATCGACGCTTCGGGCTCCGCCCCGATCGTGGTGATCGGCGGCAGCGGCGACCCCGCCACCCCGTACGAGTGGGCGCCCAAGCTGACCGAGCAGCTCAAGACGGGCGTCCTGGTCAGGTACAAGGGTGAGGGGCACGGCGCCTACCTGTCCGGCGACGCGTGCGTCAAGAAGGCCGCCGACGACTACCTCCTCAGCGGTAAGGTCCCGGCGGCGGACACCACCTGCCCCAGCTCGTGACCCGCCCCTGCCGCAAGCCGTGACCTGGCCCCGTCCCGAGCCGTGACCTCGCCATGCCGAACCACGACTCCGCCGTACCGAACCGTGGCCTCGTCGCTCCGCACCCGCGGCGGGGAGCGACGGGGCGGGCCGTCTCTCACCGGGGGGAACGCCTCTCCCGGAAGACCGCTTCCCCCCGCCGGCGCGCGGACATAAAGACAGGTTAAACAAATTCGCTTAAGGAGTTTTTAACAGGGTCTTCGCTATACCTGTTCCCCAGTCGAAGGGAACGGGAATGAGAAGATATTTGGCAGCGGCGGTCGTCTCCCTCGCGGCGCTGACCGCGTGTGGGCAGCCGCAGACCTCCGAGGTCGTCTCCGCCGGAGGGGCGGTCCCCTCGGCCGCGTCATCGCAGGAATCCTCGGAGGAGGATGGCCTGAAGTTCGCCCAGTGCATGCGCGAGCACGGCATCGACATGGCCGATCCCGAGCCCGGCGGCGGCGGCAGCGTCATGATCCGCAGGAAAGCCGATGCGGAGCGGTTGGAGGAGGCCGGAAAGGCCTGCGGAAAATACAGCCCGTTCGGCCCGGAAAGCACATACTCCAACGACCCGGAAATCCAGGATGCGTTTCTCGCGCTGGCCCGGTGCATGCGCGGGCACGGAGTGGACATGCCCGACCCCGACTTCTCCGGTGGCTCGGTCAGGTTCAGCGGCAACGGGGTCGACCCGGACTCCCCGAAGACCGAAAAGGCGCTGGAGGCCTGCCGCGATCACCTGCCCTCACCGGGGAACCTGCCGTGAGGCGCGGCAAGGTCCTCACCGGGACCGCGACCGCCGTCCTGCTCGCCGGCGGCGGTGCGGCGGCCTTCGCCCTGACCGGCCAGGACGGCGGCACCCCCGCGGCCGCCGCCGCGGCGACCGCGGAGATCACCCGCTCCGACCTGGCGGACACCAAGGCCGTCGACGGCACACTCGGCTACTCCGGTCGCCGCGCGCTGCCCAACCACGCCCGGGGCATGGTCAGCCGGGTCCGGAAGGAGGGATCCGTGGTACGGCGGGGCGGCTGGCTCTACCAGGTGGACGGCAGACCGGTGATCCTGATGTACGGCGACATCCCGGTCTACCGCACGCTGTCGGCGTCCGCGAGCGGCCAGGACGTCCGGCAGCTCGAACGCAACCTCAAGGCGCTCGGCTACGACCCCGGAACCGTGGACGGGGACTTCTCCCGGCTGACCGGGCGGGCCGTACGGGAGTGGCAGGACGACGTGGGCCTGGCGAAGACCGGCATGGTCGACGCGAGCCAGGTCGCCGTCGCGTCCGGCCCGGTACGGATCGCCGAGGTCACCGCCGAGCCCGGAACGCCGGCCGGGCAGTCCGCGGTCGTCACGACCGGCACCCGCCGGGTCGTCCACGTCGACCTCGACTCCGCCGACCAGCGGCTCGCGAGGATCGGCGCCCCGGTTACGGTGGAACTGCCGGGCGGTGACGGCGTCAGGGGCCGCATCTCCGCGGTCGGCACGGTCGCGGAGCCCGTCGAGCGGGACGGCCGGTCCACCGGCGAGTCCACGGTCGACCTGGAGGTCACCCTGGCCGCCTCCGCGGACCTCGGCCGCCTCGACCAGGCCCCGGTCACCGTGAACCTCCGCAGCGAGGAGCACAAGGACGTCCTGTCGGTCCCCGTCGAGGCCCTCCTCGCCCTCCGCGAGGGCGGCTACGGCCTCCGCCTGGCCGGCGGCCGGGTCATCGCCGTCGAGACCGGCCTGTTCGCCGCCGGCCGGGTCGAGGTCTCCGGTGACGGCGTCACCGAGGGCGCGAAGGTCGAGGTCCCCGGAACATGACCGCCCACACCAGCGTGATCGAGCTGCGGGGCGCGGAGAAGAGCCACCCGGGCGGGATCCGGGCGCTGCACGGCGTGGACCTGCGGATCGCCGCCGGGGAGATGGTGGCCGTCCTCGGCCCCTCGGGATCGGGGAAGTCGACCATGCTCCATCTGATCGGCACCCTCGACCGCCCCTCGGCCGGGACCGTCCGCATCGCGGGATACGACGTCGGAGAGCTGACCGACCGGGAGCTGTCCGCGCTGCGAGCCCGGCACATCGGGTTCGTCTTCCAGCAGTTCCATCTCGCCGACGGGGTCACCGCCCTCGACAACGTCGCCGACGGCATGCTGTACGGCGGCGTGCCCCGCGGCGAGCGGCGGGAGCGGGCCGCCCGGGCGCTCGAACGGGTCGGGCTCGCCCACCGGCTGGGCCACCGGCCGAACGAACTGTCCGGCGGGGAGCGCCAGCGGGTGGCGGTGGCCAGGGCGGTGGTCGGGGAACCGTCCCTGCTGCTCGCCGACGAGCCGACCGGCAACCTCGACACCGCTTCGGGCCACGACGTGCTGGCCGTCCTGTGCGACCTCAACGCCTCCGGAACCACCGTCGTGATCATCACCCACGACGCCGAGGTCGCTGCCGCGGCCCCCCGCCGGGTCCTGCTCCGCGACGGCCGTATCGTCTCCGACGAGCGGGACCCCGCCGGCGCTGGAGACCGGGCGTCCATCGGCCCCGACGGGCGGGATCTCACCGCTCCCGGGAAACGGGCGTCCACCGGCTCCGGCAGGCCGGCGTCCGCGGGAGGCGCGCTGTGAGCCGGCCGGGCACCGCGTACGGCGACGGCCCCGGTCCGGCGTGCGCCGGGCGGAACCGCGGCCGGCCCGCGCGAGGACTCGCGCCGGCCCGGCTGAGCTGGACCGATCTACTGAGAGTGGGCGCCTGGGGGCTGCGTACCCGGCCGACCCGGGTGGTCCTGTCGGCGCTGGGCGTCGCGATCGGCGTCGCGACCATGATCGCCGTTGTCGGGATCTCGTCCTCCAGCAAGGCACAGCTGCTCGACCAGCTCGACCGGCTCGGCACCGGCCTGCTCACCGTCACCGCCGGCCGGACGCTGTTCGGCGCCGAGGCGAAGCTGCCGAAGGAGTCGGTGGCCATGGCCGCCGGGATCGGCCCGGTGACCGCGACCGGCGCGACCGGCGACACCGGCCGCAACGTCCGGCGCACCGACAAGATCCCCCAGGAACGCACCGGTGGGCTCGTCGTCCGGTCGGCCTCGCTCGACCTGCTCGGCACGCTCCGGATGGAGGTGTCCGCCGGCACCTGGCTCAACGAGGCCACGGCCGGGCAGCGCGCGGTGACGCTCGGCGCGCTGGCGGCCCGGCGGCTGGCCGTGCAGGAGGCGGGCGACCAGGTGTGGATCGACGGCCGGTGGTGGACGGTCACCGGCGTCCTGGCGCCGTCCCCGCTCGCACCGGAGATCGACCGGTCGGTGCTCGTCGGATTCGAGGCGGCCGAGCGGTTCCTGGGCTTCGACGGTCACCCGACCACGATCTACGTCCGCTCCGCCGACGAGGCGGTCGGCGACGTACGGGCGGTGCTTCCACGGACCGTCAACCCGGAGAAGCCGGAGGAGGTCGAGGTCGGCAGGCCGTCCGACGCGTTGGCGGCCAGGGCCGCGGCCGACGGGGCGTTCACCGACCTGCTGCTCGGCGTCGGCGCGGTCGCGCTGCTGGTCGGCGGGGTCGGCGTGGCCAACACCATGGTCATCTCGGTGCTGGAGCGCCGCCGCGAGATCGGCCTGCGCCGTTCCCTCGGCGCCACCCGGGGACAGGTGTGCGGCCAGTTCCTGACCGAGTCGCTGCTCCTGGCCGGCCTGGGCGGCATCGCCGGCGCGGCGCTGGGTTCCCTGGTCACGGCCGGCTACGCGGCCGTGCGGGACCTGCCGGCCGTCGTCCCGATCTGGGCGCCGGCCGGAGGTCTCGCGGCGACCCTGCTGGTGGGGACCGTCGCCGGGATCTACCCCGCGATGCGCGCCGCCCGGATGTCCCCCACCCTCGCCCTCGGCACCCCCTGAAGCCACGCGCGCGAGGGCCGGGGCCTCGACCGGGTCGAGGCCGAAGGCGGTCAGGTCGGCGCGGTGGCCCGGCGCGGACCGATCACCCTTTATCTGGTGTTTAGCCGCCGGAAAGCAGGATGGCGACCATGCGGGTGCTCATTGCGGAGGACGAGCGGGTGCTCGCCGAGATCGTGGCGACCGGCCTGCGGCGGGAGACCATGGCCGTGGACGTGGTCCATGACGGCGACGCGGCCCTGGAACGGGCCGCGGTCAACGACTACGACGTGATCGTGCTGGACCGGGACCTGCCGGTCGTCCACGGCGACGAGGTCTGCCGCCGGCTGGCGACCGGCCGGATCCCGGCCCGGATCATCATGCTGACCGCTGCCGCGGACCTGAAGTCGAAGGTCGAGGGCCTGTCGATCGGGGCCGACGACTACCTGTCCAAGCCCTTCGACTTCCCCGAACTGGTGGCCCGGCTGCGCGCGCTGGCCCGCCGCGCGCCTCAGTCGACGCCTCCGGTGCTCAGCCGCGCGGGCATCACCCTGGACCCCGCCCGCCGCGAGGTGTTCCGGGACGGCCGGTACGTGTCGCTCAGTCCCAAGGAGTTCGCGGTCCTGGAGATCCTGATGCGAGCCGAGGGTACCGTGGTCAGCGCCGAGGAGCTGCTGGAGAAGGCGTGGGACGAAAACATCAGCTACTTCACCAACTCGGTGCGCGTCACGGTGATGACCCTGCGCAAGAAGCTCGGCGCCCCGCAGGTGGTGGAGACGGTGACCGGCTCGGGGTACCGGCTGTGAGTTCCCGGCGGATCACGGTGCGGCTGCGCCTGACGCTCGTCTACGGGAGCCTCTTCTTCCTGGCGGGCGTGGCGCTGGTGGTGGTCAACTACTACGTGGTCCAGCGGACGCTCCACCAGCCTCCGCGAATCGTGCTCGGCGCCCCCCTCACCTCCCATCCGCTCCCCCCGAGCGCGGAGGAGATCACGCGGACCGTCGCCGAGATGAAGGACCAGTACCGGACCACCGTGATGTCGTCGCTGGTCCGGTGGTCGCTGATGGCCGTCGCGATCGTCGGGGTGGCGGGGCTGGCCATCGGGTGGATCGTGGCCCGCCGGGTGCTGGCCCCGCTGCACACGATGACCGAGGCGGCCCGCCGGCTGTCGGAGAGCACCCTGCACGAGCGCATCGCCCTGGACGGCCCGCGCGACGAGCTCCGCGACCTGGCCGACACCTTCGACTCCATGCTGGAACGCCTGGACCGGGCCTTCGACGGCCAGCGCCGCTTCGTCGCCAATGCCTCCCACGAGCTGCGCACCCCGCTGGCCATCAACCGCGCGCTGCTCCAGGTCTCCATGACCGCCCCGGACCTCCCCCCGCGGATCAGGACCGTCGGCACCGAGCTGCTGGCCGCCAACGCCCGCCAGGAACGGCTCATCGAAGGACTGCTCCTGCTGGCGCAGAGCGAACGGGAGCTGACCGAGCGCCGCCCGGTGGACCTGGCGGAACTGGCCGAGATGGCGCTGACCTCCGTACCGGAGGCCGACGCGGACCTGCGCTCCGCCCCCGCGTCGGGCGACCCGGTGCTGCTGGAGCGGATGATCGGCAACCTGCTGGACAACGCCGTGAAGTACAACGACGAGCGCGCCCTGGTCGTCCTACGCACCCTGCGGGACGAGCGGGGAAGCGTCGTCACCGTGGAGAACACCGGCCGCGCCGTTCCCTCGGGCCGGGTCGAG
The DNA here is from genome assembly GCF_039534445.1 of Streptosporangium fragile. Taxonomy (NCBI): domain Bacteria; kingdom Bacillati; phylum Actinomycetota; class Actinomycetes; order Streptosporangiales; family Streptosporangiaceae; genus Streptosporangium; species Streptosporangium fragile. The sequence goes on from NZ_BAAAVI010000009.1 coordinate 74,306, forward strand.
GACCTCTTCGAGCCGTTCCGCCGTCTTGACCGCGACCGCACCGGCTCGGCCGACGGCGCCGGGCTCGGCCTGTCCATCGTCCGGGCGATCGCCCGGGCGCACCGCGGCTCCGCCGAGGCCTGCCCCCGCCCGGGCGGCGGCCTGGTCGTCACCGTGCGCCTGCCCTCCGGCTGACCCGGCCGCTCCCGCCGGGTGGTCCCGCGGCCGGCACCGGGCGAGCGGACGCGGCCCCGGCCGCACGGGCGGGGTCCGAACCGGATGGGGCCGGCACGGCGGACCGGGCGGTCCTGCGACAGAGGGTTCTCGGGCGCGCGCCGCAGGAGGGCGTTCAGGCCGGTGTCGTCTGGAGGGACACCAGCTCGGCGTAGCGCATCCCGCGGGACATCAGCTCGGCGTGGCTCCCCGTCTCCACGATGCGCCCGTCCTCCAGCACGACGATCATGTCGGCGTCCCGGATCGTCGAGAGACGGTGGGCGATCACGATCTGTGTGATGCCGAGACCGGCGAGGTTCCTCCGGATGCGTTCCTCGGTGAGCGCGTCGAGGCTAGACGTCGGCTCGTCGAGCAGCAGGATGCGCGGGCGGCGGGCCAGCGCCCTCGCGAGCGCGAGCCGTTGCCGCTGCCCGCCCGAGAGGCGGCCGCCGCTCTCTCCGATGTGCGTGCCGTAGCCGAGCGGCAGGGCGACGATCTCGTCGTGGACCTCCGCCAGCCGGGCGGCCTCCTCGATCGCGGCCTGCCCGATCGAGTCGTCTCCGAACGCGATCGTCTCGGCCACGGTCCCGGAGAACAGATGCGGCTGCTGCGTGACCACGCCCACCTGCCTGCGCACGTGCCGGGGGTCGAGCCGGCGCAGTGGAACACCGTCGAAACGGACCTCGCCGTCGAGGGGCTCGATCAGGCCCAGCAGGACCCGTCCGAGAGTGGTCTTCCCCGACCCGGACCCGCCCACGACGGCCAGCCGCCGTCCGGGCCGGATCCGCAGGCTGACATCGTGCAGCACCGGGAAACGCGGGTCGTACCCCGCGGACACCCCCGAGACCTCCACCTCGCCCCGGAGCGTCGGGCGCAGGCCTCCGGTGGGCTCCGGGACCGCGTCCAGCAGGTCGGCCACCCGATCCAGGTGGGCGAAGGCCAGATGGATCTGCTGCACGGTGCCGAGCAGCGAGGTCAGCGGCACGAGCGCCGCGTTCGCGAGCGCCGCGAGGGCCAGCAGCTCGCCCAGGCTCGACGGGCCGGGCAGCTGGGACGAGATCACGACGAGCAGGCCGAGGGCGAGAGCCAGCTGGAGGGCGTCGGTGACGGCCTGGGCGCCCACCACCTTGCGGTCCCGCGCGGCCCCCGCTGCCAGTTCCCGCCGGTGGGAGATCCGCCAGCGGTCGAACGCGTGCTCCTCGGTCCCGCTCGCCTTGAGCGTCTCGACCCCGGAGAGGCTCTCCACGAGGCTGGTCTGCGTGGCCGAACCGGCGTGGAGGGCGGCGTAGGCGAGGTGTATCGACGGTCCGGCGTACACCGCGACCGCGATCGCCTGCGCCGCCGCCACGGCGAACGTCAGCAGCGCGAGGTACGGTGCCGTCACCGCCAGGACGACGAGGTACGCGAGGGCGGTCAGCAGGTCGAAGGCCAGAGCCATGGAGCGTTCCGCGATCATGTCGCGTATCCCGGAGACCGCGCTCAGCCTGCTGAGCAGATCGCCGCTCGTCCGGCGCTGGAAGAACCTGAACGGCAGATCGAGGACGTGCCCGACGAGCCGTCGCATCAGTTGGGCGGCCACGCCCGTCTGCAGCCGGATGAGCAGGAACGAGCGTACGCGCGAGGTGACGAGGTAGGCGGTCGCGGCGAACGCGGCGGCGACGGCCAGTGCCTGTGGCCCGTGGGCGTCGCCGTCCACGACGAGCCGGGTGAACAGCGGCACGGCCAGGCCGAACAGCTGTACCCCCAGCGTGGCCAGGATCAGCTTGACGATGAGCCGCTTCTCCGTGAAGGCTGTCCGCAGCAGGGACAGCACGGCGCGGCCCGACGAACGGCCCGGGTCCGCGGGAGCCAGTCGTTCGGGGACTTCCGGCACGAGCGCGATGCCGCCGTAGGCTTCGGCGAACCGTTCCGGCGTGAGCCGGAGGCGGCCGAAGGCCGGGTCCGCCACCGTCGCGCCGCGGGCGTCCACCTGCTCGACGACGACGAAGTGGTGCTGCTCCCAGTGCGCGATGAACGGCGTGGGCAGCCCGCCGACGCGGTCGGCGGCCAGCCGGAAGGCGCGCAGTTTCAGGCCGAACGCGCTCGCGGCGGCGATGAGTTCCCGGAGCGTGGCGCCGTCGGCGTTCTCGGGAACGTGTGCCCAGATCTCGGCGATGCTCGTGCGGCGGCCCAGGGCGCTGAGCACCATGGCCAGGCAGGCGGCGCCGCAGTCGGTCTGCGTCTGCTGCATCCGCAGGGGTACGCGTCGCCGTCTCATAGCCAGTGCCACCGGATGTCCGCGGCCCTGCGGCGCCCGGCCAGCCACGTGGTGTAGGCCGCCTCCGCCGCGGCTGCGAGAACGGCGGGATCGTCCGGGTCGGGAGGGAATCTCCGCAGCACCGCGCCGGCCAGCGGGCCGCCCTCGGACTCCACGGGACCGATCACCCGGCCGGTCGCGGCGGTGCGGAGCGGCGCCGGCAGTTCGGAGCCGAGCGCGGTGGCCATCGTGAGCCGGAGCCGTCCGGTGCCGCCGTGAACCGAGTGCTCCGCGCGGCGCAGCAGCTCGGCGGCCGAGTCCGCCCGGGCGATCTCGCCGATCACCGCCCCGTCGCGGCCGGTGACCCACGCCGCGCGCGTCAGGCAGAAGTCCCTGATGTGGGACTGGAGGTAGGCCCGCGCCGGGGCGCCGGCGAACCGCCTGCGGACGCGGTTCATCCGGGCGGTCGTCTCCATGTGGCCGGCGAAGGCGTCCTCCGTCAGCCCGACCTCGGCGAGCCAGTCGAGTGTCCGTTCCCTGGTGAACAGGCCGCGCCGCCGCCGGAAGTCGTCCACGGCCTCCTGCAGCTCCGTGTCGGTGACCGGGGTGCGGTCCTCGGCGATCTCCGACAGGAGGATCCGGTAGTCCACGAGCTGCTCGTGCACGGTGCGGTCGCGGACGCCGAGGGCGCGCAGCGCGTAGAGCGCGGCCTGGACGGACAGGTCCTTGCCGTCGACGCTCACCACCTGCCCGGCCGCCCAGTGGGTGGCGCGGTCGACGAGCCACGGCACGCCGTCCTCGGTCTGCGCGGAGATCGCCACCGTGCCGCCTTCGGGGTGGGTCAGCAGTAGGTCGTAGCCGACCAGCAGGCTGCCGGGTGGCTCGTCGACGACGAGTTCCGCGTCCAGCCCGGGGTGGTCGGCCGACCACGTGGCGACCTGTTCGCGTGCGTCCTCGGCTTTCTCCGCGCTTCGCGGCAGGGAGCGCAGGAGCTGTACGGCCGAGGCCAGCTCCGCGCCGAACCGGTGGGTCATGGTGTTCCTGTCTGTGTGAGCCAGTCGGCGATGGCGGCGCTGATCGGCAGCCCGGCGAGCAACTCGACGAACGCCCACTGGCCGGTGACGTTGAGGTCGAGGAACACGTACTCCCCGTCGGGCGTGAGGACCAGGTCGACGGCGCCGTAGCTGAGGCCGAAGGAGGCCACCAGACGCAGGCAGCGCTCCTCGACCGCCGGGGGAAGGCGGTGCGGGGCGTAGGCCACGCCGGGATCGTCGTAGTGACGCCAGTCCTGCCGGGTCAGGCGTGAGGACTGGGAGTCGATCTGGGCCGTGAAGACCCGCTCCCCCACGACCGTGACCCTCAGTTCGACGGCCTTGGCCAGGTTGGGCTGGAGGATCACGGGGGCGTGGCGGATCCGGTGGCGTCCGGCCAGGTCCCTCCGGTTCACCTCGGTGGTGTAGATGTGGTGTTCCTCGCCGCGGACGCCGAACGGCCGGTGGTCGAAGGTCTTGGAGATCAGCCGCCCGCCCGCGCGGTGCCAGGCGGGGACGAGCCGCCCGGGATCGTTCCCGGCGACGGTGTCGGGGATCGCGAACCCCAGCTCGGCCGCGCGCCGCAGGTGGAGCAGCTTGTCGTCCACCCTGACCATGTCCTTGGGCCGGGCGGGCATCCAGCGGCGGGCGGGCATCAGGTCGTAGACGCCGTGGAGGAGCCGGCGGGCGGTCTCCTCGGCGTACGCCCGCTGGGTGGGGTCGGTCACCGAGGTCGCCGCGGGCGGGCCGGGACGCCGGTGCCAGACGGCCGTGACCTTCGCGAGGTCGTGGGAGACGCCGCGATGGGTCAGGGTCTGCCGGCAGCGCCCGCCGAGCATCTCCGTGCTCACGGTGGTGCGCTCGGGGAAGTCGGCCTCGTCCCACCAGAGCACGGGCACGCCCCGCCCCTCGATCTTGGACACGACCATGTCCGCGGAGTCGTCCCGGGGGTTGCTGATGATCAACAGCATTGCCGGTCCCTTCGGGGGCGCGGCCGGGGGGCATCCCGGCCGCGCCTCTCGACCTACGCCCAGAAGCAGTCTTGGCGGCCACCGGACAGGGCGCTGCAGACGATGCCGATCTGCGCCGACATCGCACCGGTGACGACGTCCAACTGGTCGTCGGCCAGCTCGTCGGCGTCCGCCGGGAGGTCGACGATCTGAAGGTTCCTCTGCACTGAGGTCGCTCCTCTCGAAATTCCTGTCACCACCGGTCTGTGGTGATGAGAAGAGCCTCGCCGCAGCGGTTTGGTTACGACTTGCAGAGCGTCAGTGCCCTCCTAACCACGATTTGCAGGACGCTAGCGCCCTCCTTGTACCGCAGTGGTGGTTCGCTGCCTCCGAGGTATCCGCGCCGGTGGCGGGCTCGCCGGACGCAGACGCGACAGGTACGGGCCCGACGGGTACGGGCTCGACAGGCGTGGCGGGGTAAGGGGACCAGGTCCGGGACCGGCTCAGCGGGCGGCCGCCGTCGCGGTGCCTGCGGCCCCGGCGAGGTGGGCCGCGGAGCGGGAGAGCCGGTCCAGGGCCCCGGGCAGGCCGGCGTGGAGCAGGCGGCCGGCGCGCTTCACGACGCGGCCCGCGACGATCACGCTGTCCACGTCCGCGGTGCCCGCGGCGGTCACCACGGCGGCCACCGGGTCGTGGGCCGGGGCCATGCCGGGTGAGTCGGCGCGCAGGATCACCAGGTCGGCCTGCTTGCCCGCGCGCAGCGACCCGATCCGGTCGGCCATGCCGAGGACCTCGGCGCCCTCGATCGTGGCCATCCGCAGCACCGCGGCCGCGGTGAGCGGCTCGCCGCGCAGCCGCGCCGCGGCGAAGGCGGCCCGCATGACGGAGAACATGTCGCCCGGCGCGTCGGTGACGGTGTCGACGCCGAGCCCGGTGGGGATCCCGAAGCCGCGGAACCGCCCGGTCTCCGGGTGCCCGTGCCCCATTTGCGCCTCCACCACGGGCGCGACCGAGGCGGTGCCGCCGCTGTCCGCGACGAGCTTCATCGCCTCGTCGGAGAAGCCGTTGCCGTGCACGAACATGACGTCGGGCCCGAGCAGGCCCGCGGCGTGCAGCCGTTCGACGGCGCCGGTCCCGGTGGCGTGCAGGCTGATCCGCAGGCCGAGCTCGCGGGCCAGCCGCCAGTCGGCCTCGGCCGCGCGGACCGACCCGTAGACGGGGCCCCACGCCGCCAGCGCGGGCGTCACGAGCCCGGATCCGGCGAGCGACGCGACGCGACGCACCTCGTCCTCGCGGCGCGCGCCGTCGTCGGCGGCCGGGTGCGCGTAGCCGAACACGGCGCGGATCCCCGTCTCGCGCAGCGCGTCGAGCGCGGCGTCGGTGTGGGCCGGGGTGAGCTGGATGTGCGACCAGTCGTAGACCGTGGTGACGCCGGCGTCGAGCGCCTCCAGCGCGCCCCAGAGATTCGCCGCGTGGACGTCTTCGGCGCGGAAGGCGGGGGCGAACCCGCCCAGGACGAGGGTGAGGTAGTCGCCGAGCGTGGCGTCGGCCGCGACCGAGCGCAGCACGCTCTGCCAGACGTGCCGGTGGGTGTCGACGAGGCCGGGCAGCACGATCCGGCCGGTGCCGTCGACGATCTCGGCCCCGGCCGCGGCGAGCCCGGGACCGACCGCGGTGATGACCCCGTCCTCGACGAGCACGTCGGTCGCGGGCATGACGTGGGGGTCCGGCTCGGTGTCGATCACGGTCGCGTTGGCGATGAGCAGGCGCACAGCGGTTCTCCCTTTTAGCAAAGCAAGTAAAAAAGCTTTCACGAAAGCTATCAAGGGAGAGAGCTATCCTCAAGCCATGGGTCGGCAGGAGGTGGCGCGGCGCGACCGCGTCGACGAGATGATGGACGGCTGGCGGGCGGAGATGCCCGAGGCGGCCACCGTCCAACTGGAGATCATCAAGCGCGCCTCGCGTTTCAAGGCCCTCGTCGAGGAGGTCACCCAGTCCGTGCTCGGCGAGTACGGGCTGACGTACGCGGAGTTCGACGTGCTGGCGACGCTGCGCCGGGCCGGCGCCCCCTACCGGCTCAAGCCCAGCCGGCTCGCCGAGCGCTCGTCGCTCACCACGGGAGGGACGAGCAACATCCTGCAGCGGCTCACGGCCGCCGGCCTGGTCGAACGCGAACCCGACCCCGCCGACGGCCGCAGTTCCTGGGTGCGCCTGACGGATCTCGGCGCGCGGCGGGCCGAGGAGCTGGCCATGGCCACGACCGAGGCCCACAGGGACCTGCTGGCGGGCGTGCCCGACGAGACCGCGCGAACCCTGGCCGACCTGCTGCGCGAGGTGCTCGTCACGCTCGGAGACCGGGCCGCCCCCTCGCCCCGGTCCTGACCCGGGCCCGGGGCGGGATCAGGCCTCGGCGGGCTTCGGCGGGGTGAAGACGCCGAAGAGGTTGCCGGAGGTGTCGCGGAGGTAGGCGAAGTCGGGGCCGTTGGGGTTGTCCAGCAGCTTGAACGTCACCTCCCCGCCCAGGGCCTCGACGCGCGCGCAGGTGGCCGCGGTGTCCGCGACGACGACGGAGAAGACCGCGTGGCCGGGCGCGGCGCCCCCGGTGGCGTAGATGCCGCCCTTGGGACCGTCGGCGCCCGGGCAGCCGATGAGCCGGTAGTCCATTCCCCCCTGTGCCGCGTCCTCGTCGGCGGTGAAGGACCAGCCGAACAGCTCCCCGTAGAACTTCTCCGCGCCCTGCGGGTCGTCAGTGGCGATCTCGAACCAGGCGACGGTGTTGATCATCAAGTGTCTCCCTAACCGGTTTTCTCGAACACGTCTACGATGAACCGGCTCGGCGACAGCCCTATGTCGGTGTTTTCCGCCGGATTCCGACGGCTCTCAGTCGAACTCCGGGCTCCGCATGACCACGTCGGGGAGGTGCGGGGCGAAGCGCTCCGGCGGGTGCTCGGGGGCGGTCTCGTCGGTCTCCTCGGCCCAGCCGATGCGGTCGAGGCGGAAGACCCGGACGTCCTGCCTGAGGCGGCACATCCCCACCAGATACCAGTGGCCGCCCCGGCCGCCGACGAAGATCGCGGGCTCGACCTCGCGGACGGTGGTCCGGCCCTTCTGGTCCTCGTACCGGAGCCGGAGCACGCGGCGGTGGAGCAGCGCCTGCTCGATCACCCGCGACACCCGGGGGTAGGGCTCCGGTTCGACGATCATGTGCACCCGGGCCGCGAGCTCCCTGGCCCTGGCGCCATCGGGCGGCGACATCGCGGCGATCAGCTTGCGCAGCGCCCCGCGGGCGTGGAAGGCGAAGGGGTTGTCGCCCGCGCGGCCGAGCGCCACCGCGACGGCGACCGCCTCGGCGGGGGTGAAGTTGAGCGGGGGCAGGGACATCCTCTTGTCGAGGGCGTAGCCCCCGCGCCTGCCCGGCTCCGCGTATATGGGGACGCCGGACTGCTGGAGCGCGGAGATGTCGCGCTCGACCGTGCGGGGACTGACCTCGAACCTCGCGGCCAGTTCACGCGCCGACTTGCACCGGGGCGCGACGGCGCGAAGCTCCTCGACAATGGCGTAGAGCCGGTCGGTGCGGTTCACACTCGCCACGCTACGCGTCCGTACCGACAATCTCCTCCAAGGGGATCTCACCGGCCGGTTGAACAGACAAAACCGCCCCGATAGCCTGTTGCGACACATCTCATTGGAGCTCGATGGCCGCACGACCGAAACACCCACTGGCCGCACCGCAGAACCAGCCTCGCAAGCTGGCCTCCACGTCCTCGGGCATCAAAGCGTCGCAGGTCGTCACCCTCACCGGCATCGGGGTGGTCGCGCTGCTCCTGGTCGGCTACTGCGCGGCGCAGGGCGACTACGAGGAGGTGGGCGCCGAGTGCGTCGACCTCAACAGCCGCCAGCCGGACGGCACGTACACGATCGTGGACGAGGACTACTGCGACGACGACGACAGTTCCGGCTCCCACTACAGCGGCTCGCGTGGCGCCTACAGCTGGTACTACGGCGGCACCAGGAGCGGCGGCCACATCAGCCGCGGCACGACCGTGCGTCCCGCGGACGTCAGGATCGTCAGCCGCAACGGCACCGTGATCCAGCGAGGCGGCTTCGGCGGCCGCGGCGGATCGGGCAGCGGGAGCTGATCCGGCGCAGATGAGACGCGAGACCGCGCTCCCCCGCGACGGCTGGGAGAGCATCATCGAGAGCCAGGGCCTGGCCTACCACCGTTCGGCCCACCCCGCCGGCCTCGATCGCCCCTACTGGGACGAGGGCGTCCAGTACGTCTTCTCCATGGACGAGATCCTCGACCTGGAGAACCAGGTGGAGGAGCTGCACCGGATGTGCCTGCACGCCGTGGAGCACGTCATCGCGCACGGCCGCTACGCCGACTTCGCCCTTCCCGAGTGGGTGGCGTCGGAGGTCGCCGCCTCCTGGGAGCGCAACGACCCGCACCTGTTCGGCCGCTTCGACCTGCGCTACGACGGCACCGGACCGGCCAAGTTGCTGGAGTACAACGCCGACACCCCCACCAGCCTGCTGGAGAGCTCGGTGGTGCAGTGGTTCTGGCTACGCGACCGCTACCCCGACGACGACCAGTGGAACTCCATCCACGAGCGGCTGATCGCCCGGTGGCAGCAGATCTCGGCCGGCCTGCCCACCGGACCGGCGCACTTCGCCTGGACCAACATGGACTCCTCGGGCGAGGAGGCGATGACCGTCGCCTACCTGCAGGAGACCGCCGAGCAGGCCGGCCTGAAGACCGTCGCGGTGGCCATGGAGGACATCGGCTGGGACGGCCTCAACCTGCGGTTCGTCGACGTCGAGCACCGGGTGATCCGCACGCTCTGCAAGCTCTACCCGTGGGAGTGGGTGATCGCCGACCCGTTCGGCGCGCACGCGGTGCGCCAGCAGGTCTCGATGACCTGGATCGAGCCGCTGTGGAAGATGCTGCTGTCCAACAAGGCGCTGCTGGCGGTGCTCTGGGAGCTGTACCCGGGCCATCCCAACCTGCTGCCCGCCTACCTCGACGGTCCCCGCGACCTGTCCTCCTACATCGTCAAGCCGCTGCTCGGCCGCGAAGGCGCGAGCATGCGGATCGTGACCCCGGGCGACCGCGTCGAGACCCCCGGCGGCTACGGTGCCGAAGGTCACGTCTACCAGGAGTTCCAGGCGCTGCCCGACTTCGACGGCTGGCGTCCCGTGCTCGGCGCATGGGTGATCCACGACGAGGCGGCGGGAGCCGGGATCCGCGAGACCTCCGGGTTGATCACCGATGACACCTCGTCCTTCGTCCCCCATCGCATCGAGCTCTGAACCCTGCACCCCACCGAGCTCTGAGTCCTGGAAAGAGAAACCATGAGTCCCACCCCCGCGCCGGCCCCGTCGCTCCTGCCCCCTGCGGTCGGCACCGAGACGATCTCGCTCGTCGAGACCCTCGGACGCGGCGCGCTGGCCATCGCCGCCTACGCCGCGCTCGGCGTGATCCTGCTGATCATCGGCTTCTACGTGATCGACCTGGCCATTCCCGGCAAGCTCAGCAAGATGATCAAAGAGGACCGCAATCCCAACGCCACCCTGCTGACCGGATCGGGACTGGTCGCCGTCGGGCTGATCGTCGCGGCCTCCATCTGGTCCTCGGGCGGCGCCCTGCACGAGGGTCTGCTCGCGACCCTCGTCTTCGGCCTGGTCGGCATCGGCGTGCAGACCGTGGCGATGATCGCCTTCGACAAGGTGGCGGGGATCTCGGTGCGCGAACTGGTCCGGGAGCCCGACCTCCAGCCGGGCGCCCGGCTCCTGGCAGTCACCCACCTGGCCATCGGCCTGATCACCGCCGTCGCCGTCATCTGAGCGCCGCGGCTGGCGCATCCCGCGCGACCTGGCACCCTTAGGGGCGTGAGGGAACGGAACGAGCCAGTGGTCCGGCACAACGACGTCGTGGCCGGCGCCCGCGCGAAAGATCCCATGCTGGATCAGATCCGCCAGGACACCACGCGGCGACTGGAGCGGGCCATGGGCACACTGGGCACGGCCGCCATGGCCCGGATGGACGAGCGGCTGATGTGGTTCCGTGCCCTGTCCGCCGAGGACAGGTCCTGGGTCGGCCTGGTGGCCCAGGCGGGGATCGCCGCGTTCGTGGAGTGGTTCCAGCACGCCGGCGAGGGGCGCCTGACGCCCAGCATCGAGTTCTTCGGCACCGCGCCCCGGGAGCTGAAGCGCTCCATCTCGCTGCAGCAGACCGTCGACATCGTGCGGGTCGTGGTGGAGGTGGTCGAGGCGCAGACCGGGGAGCTGGCCGCCCCCGGCGGCGAGGACCAGCTGCAGCAGGCCATGCTCCGCTACACCCGCGACGTGGCCTTCGCCGCCGCCCAGGTCTACGCCCGGGAGGCCGAGGCCCGCGGGGCGTGGGACGCCCGGCTGGAGGCGCTGATCGTGGACGCCCTGGTCAGGGGCGAGGTCGACGACGGCCTGCACTCGTGGGCCGCCGCGCTCGGCTGGACGTCCTCCCCCGTCGTGGTGCTGGCCGGGCAGACGCCCGACGACGACGCGCAGGCGGTGATCGACGGGCTGCGCGAACGGGGCCGCAGGTCGGGGCTCGACATGCTGGCCGGGGTGCAGGGCGACCGGCTGATCGTGATCGTGGGCGGGGCCGACAACGTCGCCGCGGCGGCCAGGCACGTGGTGCCGCGCTTCGGGCCGGGGCCGATCGTGATCGGCCCCGAGGTGCCCGACCTGCACGCGGCGGCGAGTTCGGCGCGGGCGGCGATGGCGGGGCTGCGGGCCGCCGCGGGGTGGCCGGACGCTCCCCGGCCGGTCCACGCCGAGGATCTGCTGGCCGAGCGGGCCATCGACGGCGACGCCGACGCCCGGGCCCAGCTGATCGAGAACGTCTACCTGCCGCTGGTCGGCACGCCGCTCCTCGACACGCTCGCGACCTATCTGGAGCAGGGCACGTCACTGGAGGCGACAGCCCGCCTGCTCTTCGTCCACCCCAACACGGTGCGCTACCGCCTGCGGAAGATCACTGAGCTGACCGGCTACCAGCCGACGGAGGGAAGGTCCGCCTTCACCCTGCAGGTAGGGCTCATTCTGGGACGGCTGTCCGAAACAGCCGTAATCTAAGCGCCTTAACGTAATCTTCGCGAAACCCCAGTTGTGGGATTCCCACAAAAAGGTGAGGATAAAGTTCGTCCGGATCTCCAGCCGTGTATCGAACCCCTACAGGGCAGGCTGGGTTTCGTGCTCGTCATCGTCGCTCCGGGCCAAGGCGCCCAGACTCCAGGTTTCCTGAATCCGTGGCTCGAACTACCGGGCCTGGCGGACCGTCTGGCCGCGTGGTCGAATCTCGTCGGGCTCGACCTGGTCGCCTACGGGACCACCGCCGACGCGGACGAGATCCGTGACACCGCCGTCGCGCAGCCTCTGCTCGTGGCCGCCGGGCTCGCGGTCGCCGAGGTCCTCGGCGCCTCCCCCGACATCGTGGCCGGGCACAGCGTCGGTGAGTTCACCGCCGCCGCCCTGGCCGGGGTGCTCACCCCCGAGCAGTCCCTGAGCCTCGTCCGCGAGCGCGGCCAGGCCATGGCCAAGGCCGCCGGGATCACGCAGACCGGCATGTCCGCCGTCCTCGGCGGGGCCGAGGAGGAGGTGCTGGCCGCCATCGCCGAGCACGGTCTCACCCCCGCCAACATCAACGGCGCCGGGCAGATCGTGGCCGGCGGCACGCTGGAGCAGCTGGCGGCCTTCAAGGAGGCGCCGCCCGCACGCGCCCGGGTGATCCCGCTCTCGGTGGCCGGGGCGTTCCACACCGTGCACATGGCCCCGGCCGTCGACCACCTGCGCGAGGCCGCCGCGGGCGTCACCCCCGCCGACCCCACCGTGACCCTGCTGTCCAACACCGACGGCGCGGTGGTCACGAGCGGCGCCGAGTTCCTGCGGCGCCTGGTCTCCCAGGTCGCCAACCCGGTCCGCTGGGACGCCTGCATGGCCACCATGGCCGACCGCGGCGCCACCACGATGATCGAGCTCCTCCCGGGCGGAACGCTCACCGGCCTGGCCAAGCGCGCGCTGCGCGGGGTGACCACGGTCGCCCTGAAGACCCCCGACGACCTGGAGACCGCGCGCCGGGCCATCTCGTCCCACGAGTCCAACGAGGAGCGGTGATCGGCCGATGAAGATCTCTCAGGGAGCTCCGGGCGCGAAGATCCTGGCCTTCGGCCACTACCAGCCCTCCAAGGTGGTCACCAACGACGACCTGTCGGCGACCATGGAGACCAGCGACGAGTGGATCCAGAGTCGCGTCGGCATCAAAGAACGGCGGATCGCCCCGGACAACGAGTCCGAGATCGACCTGGCCGTCCAGGCGGGCGGCAAGGCGCTCGCGGCGAGCGGTCTGTCGGCCTCCGACATCGATCTGGTGATCGTCGCCACCTGCACCCTGGAGGCCCAGATCCCCAACGCCGCCGGCCGGGTGGCCACCCGGCTGGGCATCGACGCCCCCGGCGCGTTCGACGTCAACACCGCCTGCTCCGGCTTCTGCTACGCGCTCGCGGTCGCCAACGACGCGATCCGCGCGGGCTCGGCCACCAACGTGCTGGTCGTCGGCACCGAGAAGCTCTCCCAGTGGATCGACTGGACCGACCGGTCCACCGCGGTGATCTTCGCCGACGGTGCGGGCGCCGCGGTCGTCGGCCCCTCCGAGACCCCCGGGATCGGCCCGGTGGTCTGGGGCAGCGCCGGCGACAAGTTCGACGCGATCATCATCAAGGACCGCGACTCCTTCCTGCACCAGGAAGGTCAGACCGTGTTCCGCTGGGCGACCACCGCGCTCCACCCGGTGGCCAAGGAGATCTGCGAGCGTGCCGGGGTCGACCCCGCCGACCTCGCGGCCTTCGTGCCCCACCAGGCCAACCTGCGCATCATCGAGTCGATCGCCCGCAGGCTCGGCGCCGACAAGGCCGTCGTGGCCAAGGACATCGTCCTGGCGGGCAACACCTCGGCGGCCTCGATCCCCCTGGCCCTGTCGAGGATGATCGAGCGCGGCGAGGTCCAGTCGGGCGGGCTCGCCCTGCTGCTGGGCTTCGGCGCGGGCCTGACCTACGCGGGTCAGGTCATCGAGATCCCCTAGAGCCTCCATCCAGTTCCTCCGCCCGGGTCCCCGGGCGGAACCCGAGAAAACCGATTCCAAGGAGAACACGCGACATGGCTCTCAGCGAGCAGGAGATCCTGGCCGGCATCGGCAAGATCATCAACGAGATCACCGGGATCCCGGCCTCCGAGGTCACCCCGGAGAAGAGCTTCGTCGACGACCTCGACATCGATTCGCTGTCCATGGTCGAGATCGCCGTCGCCGCCCAGGACGAGTTCGGCGTCGAGATCCCCGACGACCAGCTGAAGCACCTGAAGACCGTCAAGGACGTCATCAACTTCATCCAGAACTGAGACGCCCGATCCATTTCCCGCATTGACCCGCGATTCACAAGGAGCGCAGAAGTGAGTACAGACCAGGTACGTGTCGTCGTCACCGGGCTCGGCGCGACGACGCCCCTCGGTGGGGACGCCGCCTCGACCTGGTCGGCGCTCCTCGCCGGTCAGTCCGGGGTCCGCAGCCTCACCGAAGACTGGGTCGACTCCGTCCCGGTGAAGTTCGCCGCAGTCGCCGCCGTCGACCCGGCCGAGGTGCTGCCCCGGCCGGAGGCGCGGCGGCTGGACCGGGCCGAGCAGTTCGCGCTCATCGCGGCTCGCGAGGCCTGGGCCGACGCCGGAATCGAGAAGGTCGACTCCGAGCGCCTCGGCGTCGTCGTGGGCAGCGGTATCGGAGGCATCACCACGATCCTCGCCGCCTACGACACCTTCAAGGAGAAGGGCTGGCAGCGGCTCTCGCCGTTCACCGTGCCCATGCTGATGCCGAACGGCGCCGCGGGCTGGATCGGCATCGAGATCGGCGCGCGCGCCGGCGTCCACGCCACCGTGAGCGCCTGCGCCACCGGCGCCGAGTCGATCGGCTACGCCATCGAGATGATCCGCTCTGGCCGGGCCGACGTGGTCGTGGCCGGTGGCACCGAGGCGGCCATCCACCCGCTGAACATCGGGTCCTTCGCCGCCATGCGCGCCATGTCGACCCGGAACGACGAGCCCGAGCGCGCCTCGCGTCCGTGGGACAAGAACCGCGACGGCTTCGTCCTCGGCGAGGGCGCCGGCATCCTCGTGCTGGAGTCCGAGGAGCACGCCCGCGCCCGCGGCGCCAGGATCTACGCGGTGGCCGCCGGGGTCGGCTACTCGGCCGACGCGCACCACATCGCCCAGCCCGAGCCCACCGGCGCCGGGGTCATGCTGGCCATGCGCCGCGCCCTGGAGAACTCCGGCCTCACCGGTCAGGACGTCAAGCACGTGAACGCGCACTCCACCTCCACCCCCGCGGGCGACGTGGTGGAGACGATGGCGATCCGGGAGGTCGTCGGCAGCCACCCGCTGGTCAGCGGCACCAAGTCGATGACCGGCCACCTGCTCGGCGGCGCCGGCGGCATCGAGTCGGTCTTCACCGTCCTCGCCCTGCACCACCGGCGCGCGCCCGGCACGATCAACGTGGACGACCTCGACGACGGCATCGACGTCGACATCGTGCTCGGTGACGCCCGCGCGCTGCCCGACGGCCAGATCGCCGCGATCAACAACTCCTTCGGGTTCGGCGGACACGACGTCGCCGTGGCCTTCACCAGCGTCTGACAGGGAGCTCATGATGACTGTGCTCGACAACAGGGTGGTGGACGAGGCCTCCGACAAGGAGCCTCTCGATCCCCGTGACCCCCAGACGCGCCTTGCGGCCCTGCTCGACGAGGGCTCGATCCGGCTGATCTCCCCGGTCGACCGCAGCGGCTTCCTCGCCGCGATGGGCCGCGTGGAGGGCGTGCCGGTCGTGGCGTTCGTCAGCGACGCCCGTGTCCAGGGCGGGGCGATGGGCAGCGAGGGCTGCGAGCACATCGTGCACGCCTACGACGTCGCCGTTCGTGAGCGGGTGCCGATCATCGGCGTGTGGCACTCCGGCGGCGCCCGGCTCGCCGAGGGCGTCGAGTCGCTGCACGCGGTCGGTCGCGTCTTCGCCGCGATGACCCGCGCCTCGGGCGTGGTGCCGCAACTGTCGGTGGTGGTCGGCCCCGCGGCCGGCGGCGCCGCGTACGGTCCCGCGCTGACCGACATCGTGATCCTGGCCGACGAGGGCCGCATCTTCGTCACCGGTCCCGATGTGGTCCGCAGCGTCACCGGCGAGCAGATCGACATGGCCGCGCTGGGCGGTCCCGAGCCGCACAGCAAGCGCAGCGGCGTCGTGCACGTGGTCACCAAGACCGAGACCGACGCCTACGTGCAGGCCAGGCGCCTCGCGGTGCTCCTGGGCCACCAGGGCCGGGTCCGCACCGAGGTGGAGGAGGTCGACTTCTCCGGCCTCCTGCCGGAGAACGTGCGCCGCGCCTACGACGTGAAGCCGCTGGTCAAGGGCCTGCTCGACGAGCCCGGCGTGGAGCTGCACGCCAAGTGGGCGCCCAACGTCGTCACCACCCTGGGCCGCCTCGGGGGCCGGACGGTGGGCGTGGTGGCCAACAACCCGATGCGCCTGGGCGGCTGCCTGGACGCCGCGTCGGCGGAGAAGGCCGCACGGTTCGTCCGTATGTGCGATGCCTTCGGGGTGCCGCTCGTCGTCCTGGTGGACGTCCCCGGTTACCTGCCGGGCGTCGGCCAGGAGCACGACGGCGTGGTCCGCCGCGGTGCCAAACTCCTGCACGCCTTCGCCGAGGCCTCGGTACCGCGGGTCACGCTGGTGACCCGCAAGGCCTACGGCGGCGCCTACATCGCCATGAACTCCCGCGCCCTCGGGGCCACCCGGGTCTTCGGCTGGCCGACGACCCAGATCGCGGTCATGGGGGCGGTCGCGGCGGTCCGCATCCTCAAGCGTCGCGAGCTCGCCGCCGCCCCCGAGGAGGAGCGCGCGGCCCTGGAGGCCAAGCTCGCCGAGGAGCACGAGATCCTCGCCGGCGGTCTCGACCGGGCGATCGAGCTCGGCGTGGTGGACGAGGTCATCAAGCCCGAGGAGACCCGTGGCGCCATCGCCAGGGTCCTTGCCACGGCCACCCCCGCCCGGGGCGCCCACGGCAACATCCCGCTGTAGATCCCCGCGATCCGTGGTCTGAGCCCCCGCGGGCCCCGCCGGCGGGGGCTCGTGCGTTTTCCCGCCTCCGCTCCCGGCGCCCGCACGCCGCACCGGAGGCACGGGGTCGCGATCACCGGATCACAGGCCGCCTGCACGGGGCTGAGAGGGCCCTGAGGGGCGCGGGGAACGCGGGGAAGCCCCCTTTCCCCCGGAGACCGGAAAAGGGGACGGAGCGGGCTTTCAGCGCGCGGAGCGCAACGTACCGGATTCCGGGCGGCGGAATCGACGCGCGGGCCGGTGTGGCGACGGGAACGGGTGGGAAAGCACAGACCCAGGAGGCGCTGACCGTCGGGGAAGCGCAGAGCGGTGGGGAGGCACGATCCGGCAGAGGCGGACCCACCGACCGGGAAGACGCAAGCCGGCAGAGCGAGCCGGTGCGGCGAGAAGACGCGGGCCGGTGCGGCGACGGGCCTGCGGGCCGGGAAGGCGCGATCCGGCGGGGCACGGAACGGTGGGGAGGCGCGATCCGGCGGGGCTGGAGCCGGCAGGGGCCGGCCGGCGAGGCGCGGAGCGGTGGGGAGGCGCGATCCGGCGGGGCCCGCGGGAGGCGGGCGGCGCAGGGCACGGCTCAGCGCGACGCGGCGGGAGCCCCGGATCAGACGGCGGCGTGCAGCCAGCGCACCGGGGCGCCCTCACCCGCGTGGCGGAACGACTCGAGTTCGGCGTCCCACTGCTTGCCCAGGAGCCGGTCGAGCTCCTCCTCCAGCACCACGCGGCCCTGGCGGGCCTGCAGCATGACGGAGCGCAACCGGTCTTCGGGGATCAGGATGTCGCCCGAGGCCCCGATCACCGCCGTGAAGGCGCCCAGGGACGGGGTGTAGGCGTGCCGGGACCCGTCGACGCCCGGCGAGGCGTCCTCGGTGATCTCGAAGCGGATCCGTTGCCAGCCCATCAGCGACGAGGTGATGGCCCCCGCGGTCCCCGGCCGGCCCACCCACTCGGCCTGCGCGCGCACGTGACCGGGCGCGGCGGGCTGCGGAGTCCAGGTCAGGTCTACGGGCACGCCAAGAACACCTGCGACCGCCCATTCGATATGAGGGCACAGCGCAGGCTGAGCTGAGTGGACGTAAAGCACGCCACGAGCAGACACCGGACCTCCCGTTTCGTACGAGGTGCGCCTTCCCCAACGGCCTCATACCAGGATGATCACAAGTGACTGAAGGAGAGACTACCGTCGGTTGTGACGCCGCACCAGAGGGGGGTCATACCGAGATGTTGCGACGGGAGCACTTGACCCGCGGCATCCTCGGGAAGGAATCAGGACCCAGCGAGCCGGTGACCGACCCCGGAGGACCAGATGGACGCCGACGTCGAACAGGTGGAACCCGTCCCCGGAGCGCCCGCTCTGATCAGGAGGGGGCAGGTGCTCACCGACGCCTCCGGCGCCGCCGCCCTCGCCCCGTGGACCGTCGCCGTCGTCGAGGTCGAGGGGATCCACCGGGTACGGCTCTCGCCCGGCGTGGACGTCTGCGATCTGGTGGTCACGCTGCGGGAGCGGGGCGTGCGCGCCACCCCCAACCACGTCCTGGCGGGCCAGCCGCTGTTCTTCGGCGGCCCGGCGTCCCGTCCCTTCCCCACCGCGGCTCTCCCCGCGCCCGGGGACGGCAGGGCCGGCGCGGACGGCGTCACGGTCGCCCTGGCCGACACCGGTCTGGCCGACCACCCGTGGTGGCGGAAGAGCCCGTGGTTCCTGGAGCGCGGGCACGACACCGTCGAGGTGCCGGACTCGGACGGCGACGGCGTGCTGGACCCCCAGGCGGGACACGGCACGTTCATCGCCGGGCTGATCGTGCAGTCGGCCCCGGGGGTGCGGATCCGGCCGATCCGCGTGCTGAACGGCCACGGCGTCGGGGACGAGGCCGGGCTGCTGCGGGTCCTGCGCAGGCTCAGGACCGCCCCGCCCCAGGTGCTCAACCTGTCCTTCGGCGGGCACACCTTCGACGACCGCCCCTCCCCGCTGGTCGAGGCGGCGCTGGCGGAGCTGGCCGGCACGGTCACGGTGGCCTGCGCGGGCAACACGGCCTCGGATCGGCCCTTCTGGCCCGCGGCCTCGCCCCAGGTGATCGCGGTCGGGGCGCTCGACGCGGCGGAGCGTGCCGGGGCGCCGTTCTCGGCCTACGGCTCATGGGTCGACGCCTGCGCCCGGGGCGAATG
Organism: Streptosporangium fragile; assembly: GCF_039534445.1. Lineage (NCBI taxonomy): Bacteria > Bacillati > Actinomycetota > Actinomycetes > Streptosporangiales > Streptosporangiaceae > Streptosporangium > Streptosporangium fragile. The sequence goes on from NZ_BAAAVI010000009.1 coordinate 93,062, forward strand.
GCTGTCGAGCGCTTTCCCGGAGCACGGCGAGTTCCGCGGCTACGCCCGCTGGAGCGGGACCTCCTTCGCGGCGGCCCTGGTCAGCGGGGCCATCGCCGCGGCGGCGGTGGACCGGCCACCGCGGGAGGCGGCCGAGCACGTGCTCGATCCGGAGAGAGGAAGGCGGATCCCCGATTTGGGAGTCGCGGTGCCCATGCCAGGCTAAAGTCTCACCCAGAGTATTCGGATGAACACGTAAAGTGTTCATGGGGTTCCGGAGGTGCCGGTGAGTGACCAGCGCACGATCGACGGCGTCCTGGCGGGCGACCAGCAGGCCTGGGACGCGCTGGTCGCCCGGTTCACAGGCCCGCTGTGGTCGGTCGTCCGCGCCTACGACCTGAGCCCGGCGGACGCCGCGGACGCGGTCCAGGGCACGTGGCTGCGCCTGGTCGAGAGCCTGCACACCATCCGCGACCCCGACCGGATCGGTCCCTGGCTGTTCACCACGGCCAGGCGGGAGGCCGCGCTGCTGGGCAGGCGTCACCGGGGTGAGCGGCTGGTCGCCGACCCCGCCGATGCCGAGCAGGCCCGCGCCGCGCCGGCCGACCCCTGGCAGTCCCACGGCGATCCGGCGCTGGCCGTGCTGACCGCCGACGAGGGCCGCCGCCTGTGGGAGGCCGTCGACGAGATGCACGAGCCGTGCCGCTCGCTGTTCCGCCTGATGGCCAGTGCCCCCGACGCGGGCGTGCGCCAGCTGGCCGGGCGCCTGGGCATGCCCAGCGGCAGCTACGGCCCCACCCGGGGCCGCTGCCTGAACCGGCTCCGCACCATGCTCACCGCCCAGGAGGCGACACCGTGACCCGACACCCGCCGACGATCGACGATGAGTTCCTGATAGCCGCGCTCCGCCTGGCCTCCGGCAACGACCCGGTGCCCGCCCGGGTGACGGAGGCCGCCCGTGCGGTTTTCGGCCTGCGGCTCCCCGGCGCGACCACGGCCCACCCGGTGGCCACGCCCCTCCCGCAGGGGGTGCGCTCGGCCGGGCGCCCCCGGCTGCTGCGGTTCAGCGCCGGAGAGCTCACGGTGGAGCTGGAGGTGTCGTCCCTGGACGGCCTGGTCGACCTGGCGGGCCAGATCTCCCCCTGCCCGGAAGTGGGCGCGCTGGTCGAGGTCCGCACCCTGCACGTCACCGAGTCACGCCCGCTCTCCCCCACGGGTCAGTTCGCCGTCACCGGTCTGCCCCCCGGCTGGTTCAGCGTGGTGTGCCACCGGCCGGAGCACCCCCCGGTGGCCACCAGCTGGACCCGGATCCGCCCGTAGGTGACCCCCGACGAGGCACTCACCGCCGCCGAGCACGCGGTCGAGCTGTCCGGCAGTGACCCGGCCCGCGCGCTCGCGCTCGCGCGCACCGTGCTGGCCTGCCTGCCCCCGTCCTGCACGGGTACGGCGACCCCCGCCGCGGGTACGGCGGCCCTTTCTCCGGGCGCGGTCGCGACCGTCGCAGGCGCGGCGGGCCCGGCGGCCACCGGCCGCGGGGCCGCCGGCCATGATGCCGGGGGCTCGGGGTGCCGGCGGTGCGAGGCGGCCGCGGTGGGGCACCGGGCCCTGGCGGTGGCGGCGCGGGAGCTGGGTGACCTGCCGCTGGCCGAGGAGCACCTCGGCCTCGCGGTGGATGTGGCGCTCACCGCCGGACTGCCGCACCGGGCGGCCCAGGCGCGCCTCTCACTGGTCCACGTCCGCACCGAGCTCGGGCACCCGGAGCAGGCCCTGGCCGTCGCGGCGGCCGCCGAGCCCGGCCTGACCCCGGCGGAGGCGGGCAAGCTCGACGTGCACCGGGCGGTGGCGCTGACCAGGCTCGGCCGCTACCGCGAGGCCGTCGAGCGCTGCGACCGCGCCACGGACGTGCTCGGCGACGACGTCAGGTTCCTGGCCGGGGCGATGCTGAACCGGGGGCTCGCCCGGGTGTTCCTCGGGGAGTTCGGGACCGCGGAGGCCGACCTGCGCCGGTGCGCGAAGCTGGCCGGGGACGCGGGCCTGGATCACGTGCTCGCGCTGGCCGAGGGCAACCTGCCGTTCCTGGCGGCGCGGCGCGGCGACCTGCCGGCCGCGTTCACCGCCTACCGGCGGGCGGAGGAGACCCTCCTCGGTTACCCGGAGCGTCTGGCCACCGTCCGCTGCGACCTGGCCGAGGCGCTGGTCGCCGCCCACCTGCCCGGCGAGGCGCGAGCGCTGCTTGACATGGCGGTCCCGGAGCTGGCCGCGGCGGGCGCCGAGGCGGCCCTCGCCGAGGCCCGGCTGCTGCTCGCCCAGGTCGAGCTGGACACCGGCGACCCGCGCCGGGCGCGGGAGAACGCGGAGCTGGCCGCGGCGGGCCTGGCGGCCCAGGGCCGGGTGGTCCTGGCGCCCCTGGCCGCCGAGGTCCTGCTGCGCGCCCGGCTCGCGCTGGGCCCGCCCTGCCGGAAGCTGCTCGCCGAGATGCTCTCCTGTGCCGACACCCTCGACAGCGCGGGACACCGGAACGCCTCGGCCGCGCTGAGGCTGACCGCCGCCGAGGTCGCGCTCCGGCTGGAGGACCGGGCGGCCGCCGACCGGCAGTTGGCCCGTCTCATCCGCTCCGCGCCCGGAAGCGTGGCCCGCCAGGCGACGGCGCTGCGGCGGGCGCTGGCGGGAGACCGGCGCGGGGCGCTCGCCGCGGTACGCGCCGGCCTGGCGCGGGTGGGCGCCGACACGAGGGCGCTGGAGGACCCCGTGGTCCGCGCGCACGCCGTCAGGGCCGGTGAACCGCTGGCCGCGCTGGGGCTGGCCCTGGCCGTGGAGACCGGGCGGGGCCGTACGGTGCTGGCCTGGGCCGAGCGGTGGCGGGCGGTCGCCGGGGGCGGGCGGCCCGTCGCGCCCGCGCTGGCCGCGCTCCGGGCCGCGCTCGGGGAGTCGGCGCTGGTGGAGTTCGCCCGCCACGCCGGTGAGCTGATCGCCGTAGCGGTCACCCCGGCTCGCGTGGCGCTGCGCCGGCTGGGCCCGTTCGAGCCCGTCGCCGAGGCCACGGTCCGCCTCCGGTACGGCCTGCGCCGGGCTCACCTGCTCGACGGGACGGTCATCCGGCCCGGCGCGGAGGTCGGGGTGGAGGCCGCCGAGCTGGAGCGCCTCCTCTTCGGCCCGCTACGCGGCCTGGTGGGCGACCGCGCGCTGGTGGTCGTGCCGACGGGGTCGCTGCACACGCTGCCCTGGCCGCTCCTGCCGATGAACGCCGACCGGCCGGTGACCGTGGCGGCGAGCGCCGCGGCCTGGCTGGCGGCCCACCCGGCACCGCCCCCGCCCTCTTCCCGGCCCGCGGAAGGCGTACGGAACACCGGGAGCGGGAAAGGCGCGGGGAGTGCGCAGGGCGCGGAGGCCACGCGAAGCGCGCGGGGGGTGCGGACAGCGCGGGACGCACGGCGTGCGGAGGGCGTACGGGGCGCGCGGTGCGCGGAGACCGTGCGGCCCGCGCGGGTGGTGGCGGTGGCCGGCCCCGGGTTGCGGTGCGCCGGCGCCGAGGCGGACGCGGTCGGCGCGTGCCACCCGGGAACGGAGCGGGTGGCCGCGCGGCGGGCAGAGGTGCTGGCGGCGCTGGAGCGAGCCGACGTCGCGCACCTGGCGGCGCACGGGATCTTCTCCCCGCGCAGCCCGCTGCTGTCGAGCATCGGCCTCGACGACGGCTCGCTGATGGCCTACGACCTGCTGCGGCTGCGCACCCCGCCCGAGTTGGTGGTGCTGTCGGCCTGCGACGCGGGGATGGCGCACGCCCCGGCCGACGGGGCGCCGCTGGGGCTGGCGGGCACGTTCCTCTCGCTGGGCACGCGGTGCGTGATCGCCAGCCTGGTGCCGGTGCGTGACGAGGAGACCCTGACCCTGATGACGGCCTTCCACGAGGCGCTGGCCGCGGGCGACCCGCCCGCCCTGGCGCTGGCCGCCGCGGGCGGCAAGACCGGCGTGGCGGGTTTCGCCTGCTTCGGGTACGGGGATCAGCCGGTGGCGACCGGCCGGGAGGGGTCGCCCACCCAGTCGGACCACGATCCGGCGTAGAGGGCGGCGGGGATGCCGGCCACCTCCAGGGCCAGCACCTGGTGGGCGGCCGTCACCCCGGAGCCGCAGTAGGCGCCGACCTCCACGCCGGGGACGGCACCCAGGGTGTTGAACCGCTCGCGCAGGAAGTCGGGCAGGTGGAAACGGCCGGAGGGGTCGACGTTCTCCCCCGTGGGCGCGCTCACCGCGCCGGGGATGTGCCCGGCGACCGGGTCGACCGGCTCGACCTCACCGCGGTAGCGTTCGGCCGCCCGGGCGTCCAGAAGCACCCCGTCGGCGGCGAGCCTGCCGGCCTGATCGGCGTCGAGCACGGGCATCCCGCCGGGGCGGGCGGTGAAGTCACCGGGTTCGGCGGTCTCCTCCCCCGCGGCGAGCGGCCTGCCCTCGGCGGCCCACGCGCGCAGGCCGCCGTCGAGGACGCGCACGTCGGGGTGGCCGAAGTGGCGCAGGGTCCACCAGGCGCGGGCGGCGGCGGTGGAGTCGGCGGCGTCGTAGACGACGACGGGCCGGGAGCCGGAGACCCCGAGGCGGCGCATCGCCTCCTGGAACGCCTCCGCCGAGGGGAGCGGGTGGCGGCCGCCCCGCCCGGGGGGCGCGGCCAGGTCGGTCTCCAGGTCGCAGAAGACCGCGCCGGGGATGTGCCCCTCGCGGTAGGAGTCGATCCCGGGCGGCCCGCCGAGCTTCCACCGCACGTCGAGAACGGTGGCCTCGGCCAGACCTGCCAGTTCGGCAGGAGTGATCAGCGGACTCAACGGGTGCTCACCTCCAGGAGCGGCACGTACTGTTCTGCGGGTGTGAGCGAGCCGTGACAGCCGATGAACGATGATTGGCGCGGCTCGGCGACCGAGGCGACGATGGCGGTGTCCGCGTACGGCACGGCGACGACGTCACCGATCCTCGGCAGCCACTCGGGGCGGACGCGGGGCCCGAACCAGCCGGAGTCGACCGCCTCCTCCCGGGAGACCACCCAGGCCCTGCCGGCGAGGACGCCGCGCCAGGTGTCGAGGACGGCTCCGGCCCGGCCCGGTTCGGCGTAGACGTGCCGGGCCCTGGCCTCGCCGCCCAGCAGGGCGACGCCCTCGCGCAGCGCCGGGACGGCGTCCACGTCGATCCGGTCGGCGACGTTGACCATGCCGTGGTCCGCGGTGACGTACATCGCCGAGCCGGGCGGGAGCGTCTCGGCCAGGCGCTCGGCCATCCGGTCGACCAGGGCGAGCTGGTCGAGCCAGGCGGGGCTGCCCCAGCCGTCCCGGTGACCGGTGGAGTCGAGGTCGCCGTAGTAGACCGAGACGTGGGCGCGGGGCTCGGCCAGCGCGTGGCGGACCGCGGCGATCCGCTCGTCGATCTCGTCGGCGCCGACGAAGGTGACGCCTCGGTAGACGGCCCTGTTGAAGCCGGTGGTCTCGAACCTGGCGGGGCCGACGTAGCTGATGGGGACGCCGGCCGCCGCGGCGCGCTCGTAGACGGTCGGGACGGGCTGCCACTCGGCGGGCTCGACCGGCGGGCCCGCGCCGGTCCAGCTCAGGCAGTTGAACAGGTAGCCGGCACCGGGCACGGCGAGCTGGTAGCCGAGCATGCCGTGCTCGCCCGGCGGCATGCCGGTGCCGAGGGTGCCCAGGCTGGTCGCGGTGGTGGCGGGGAAGCCGGCGGTGAGCACCCTGCCGAGCCGGGACGAGAGGAACGGCGCCGTCTGCGGATGGGCCCGGAGCAGCTCGGCGCCCATGCCATCGACGAGGAAGAGCAGGACGCGCTTGGCCGGGGCGAGACCGAGGGGGTTGGCCTCGCCCATCCCGACCACGGCGAGCAGCGAGGAGGACAGGTCCGCGAGGGAGGCCGCGCCGTACGCGGGGACGAGAGGCGTCATGAGGCGGCGCGGGCCGTGGCCTCCGACAGTGCCTTGGCGAAGGCCAGCACGTGGGAGACCGCCTCGGGGCCGTCGGCCGCCTCGCTCACCCGCAGGGAGAGGTCGTCGGCCGTGACGGCGCCGGTGTATCCGTGGTCGGCCTCGCAGTTCTCGTCGCCGCAGGTGGCCGGCTCCAGGTCGACATGGGAGATGGCGCCCCAGCCGATGGTCAGCGTGACCTCCGTGGGCGGCACGCCCGGCACGTACGAGGCGGGATCGGGGACGACCCGGGTGACCGCGACCGACTGGATCCGGCTCAGGCGCACGGCCTCGGTGGTGGTGGACGCGTGGGAGGCGGCTCCCTCCGCGGGCGGGTGCTCGTCGGTGTGGCAGACGAGCAGCCGGGTGGGCGAGAGCACCAGCACCGTGACGTGCCTGCGGACCTCCATGGCCGGGTCGAAGGTCGCCTCGTGGTGCACGACGTAGGCGTTCACCTGCTCCTTGCCCAGGGCGGATTCGACCGCGTCGGCGACCAGGTCGGGGTAGTAGCCGCTGCGGTCGATGGCCTCGCGCAGACCGGTGGACGAGAGTCGGGTTTCCCTCATGGGTCCATCCTGCCCTGTCCGGGGCAGCGCTTTCACCCTGAGCGGGCCGGGCCGGGCCCGTGGTGCGAATCGTGATCGTTCCGCGCCGCCGCCCCGTCTCAGGACGGAGATCACCACCCCGTCTCGCAACGGAGGCCGGGCGACCCGTCCCCGCGGGCCGGTGCCGGGGTGGCGGGGACGGACGGCGGAGCGGGGCGGTCAGCGCAGGCGGCGGGGACCACCGTCGGGGCGGGGGCCTTCGGGGCTGCGGAGCACGGCGCGGGCGCCCAGCACGATCACCTCGTCCTCCCCCACCAGCACCGGGTCGAGGTCGAGTCGCGCCACCTCGGGCAGGTCGTCGGCCAGCCGGCCGAGGCGGATCAGCAGCGTCTCCAGTGCCCCGACCGCCACCGGCGGGTAGCCGTACTCGCCGAAGAGCAGGGGGGCCGTGCGCGGCGACCTGACCAGGGCCGCCGCGTCCTCGCGGGTCAGCGGCGCCAGCCGGTACGCCTCGTCGCGCAGCAACCGCGCGGTCACCTCGCCGAGCCCGAAGGAGACCACGGCGCCGAACGCGGGATCCTCCATCACGCTGGCCAGGGCGGGCACCGCGGGCTGCGGCGCCATCCGCTGCACCGCGAGCACCACGTCGGGCCCGAGCTGGCGGGTCAGATCGGCGAAGGCGTCGCGTACCCCGTCGGGGCCGGCCAGCCCCAGTCGCACGGTCCCGGCGCGCTTGGCCGCCTCCGGGTCGGCGGCCTTCAGCACGACCGGCCAGCCGAGCCCGGCCGCCGCGGCGACGGCCTCCTCGGGCGAGGCCACCACCGTGGACGGCCAGACGTCCACCCCGTAGCAGGCGAGCAGCTCCGAGGCGTCGACCTCGGTCGGGGCCTCGCCGAGCCGGGCGAGGACGAAGTCCCGGGCCGCGGCGGCGTCGATGCCCTCGATCTCCTCGGGCAGGCCCGGGGGCCGCTCCAGCCAGCGCGCGTACCGCACGACGTGGGCGAGCGCGCGTACCGCCTCCTCGGGCGCCGCGTAGGAGGGGATCGATCCCCGCTCGGGGGCGGTGCCGACCCGCAGCTCCCGGAGCATGCCGATCCTGCCCTCGAACGTGGTCAGCACCGGCTTGCCGGAGCCGTGGGAGACCCGCAGCAACTCGGCGGCGACCTCGTCGGCCCGCCCGGGAATGGGCGGCATGTAGATGGCGACCACCGCGTCCACGTCCGGGATCACCGCGGTCAGAGCCTCGCCGAACTCCGCCGCGCCCGCCCGGGCGCCGAGGTTGATCGGCGCCTGGGGTTCCAGACCGGCGCGCACGCAGGCGTCGGCCGCGAGCAGCGCCAGCGCGTCGGAGTTGCTCACCAGGCCGACCCTGGGCCCGGCGGGCAGCGGCTGGTAGGCCAGGAGCTGGGCCACGTCGAACTGCTGGATCAGGTCGTCCACCCTGATCACCCCGGCCTGCTCGAACAGGGCGCTGAGGGCGCTGTCGGGCAGGCCGAGGATGGGGGCGGCGTGGCCGGTGGGGACGTTCTGGGTGGCGCTGCCGCTCTTGATGACCACGATCGGTTTGCGCCGCGAGATGCGCCGGGCCAGGCGGGCGAACTTGCGCGGGTTCCCCAGCGACTCCAGGTAGAGCAGGATCACGTCGGTGTTCGGGTCCTCCTCCCAGTACTGGAGCAGGTCGTTGCCGGAGACGTCGGCGCGGTTGCCCGCGGACACGAACGAGGAGATGCCCATGCCGCGCTCCGCCACCCGCTGCAGCAGCGCGGTGCCCAGGGCGCCGGACTGGCTGAAGAAGCCGACCCGCCCGCGCCCCGGGACGGTCGCGGCGAGCGTGGCGTTCAGCCGGACCGACGGGTCGGTGTTGGCGATGCCGAGGCAGTTGGGGCCGACGACGCGCAACCCGTACGCGTGGGCGATGCGCACCAGCTCGTCCTGCCTGGCCCGCCCCTCGGGCCCGGTCTCGCCGAACCCGGAGGAGACCACGATCAGCCCGCGCACGCCTTTCTGCGCGCACTCCTTCACCACGTCGATCACGCCTTCGGCCGGTACGGCGAGCACGGCGAGGTCGACCTCGCCGTCGATGGCCGTCACGCTCGGGTAGGCCCGTACCCCGGCGACCGCCCGCGCCTCACGGTGCACCGGGTAGACCGGGCCGGTGAAGTCGGCGGCGAGCAGGTTGCGCAGCACGGTCTGGCCGACGCCGCCCGGCTCGCGGCCCGCGCCGACGACCGCCACCGAGCCCGGGGAGAGCAGCCGCTCGATGGAGCGGGCCTCGGCGCGGTGCTCGCGGGAGGCGGTCACCTCCTGGGCGGTCTCGGTCGGGGTGAGGTCGAGGGTCATCCGGACGACGCCGTCGGCGAAGCGGCTCTGCGCGGTGTAGCCGGCCTGTTTGAGCACCGCCATCATCTTCTGGTTGGCGGGCAGCACGTCGGCGATGAAGCGGGCGATCCCCCGCTCCCGCGCGGTCGCGGCCAGGTGTTCGAGCAGCACCGAGGCGACCCCCCGGCCCTGGTGGGCGTCCTCGACGAGGAACGCCACCTCCGCCTCCGCCGGCTCGATCCGGTCGTAGCGGATCACCGCCACCATCTCGGTGCCGATCGTCGCGATCAGCGCCACCCGGTCGACGTAGTCGACGTTGGTGAACCAGGTGATCTCCCGGTCCGAGAGCCGGGGTCTGGGCCCGAAGAAACGGAAGTAGATCGACTCATCGGACAGCCGGCTGTAGAAGGAACGCAGCCGATCGGCGTCGGCGGGCCGGATCGGGCGTACATGCGCGGTTCCGCCGTCCGACAGGACGACGTCCGCCTCCCAGTGAGCGGGGTACTGTGCAGCCTCCACAGTCCCGAGAGTAGACGTGAATCCCACATGACGGACGAACCGGTCGAATTCACGCAACGCTTGTGCATCGACTATGGTCCGGTCTCCGTTCAAGACCCCATACGCTGGCCGGAAGCTGTTAAGTTTTTCGCGGCTACAGGCATGTCCACAAGGCACGTAGGCATCGAAGGCAGCAAGGTGGTGACATCATGACGCGGGTGGTCGTGGTGGGCGATCTCATGACCGACGCGGTCGCGCGGGCCCGCTACCCACTGGCCAGGGCCAGTGACACACCGGCGATCGTCACCATGCACGGCGGCGGCTCGGGGGCCAACATCGCCTCCTGGCTCGCCGTGGAGGGCACCGAGGTCGCCTTCATCGGCCGCCGCGGCGCCGACATCACCGGCCGCAACCGCGACATGGAGCTGATGGGTTACGGCGTCGACGCCCGCCTCGTCATGGATCCCGAGCGCCCGACCGGCACCTGCGTCGTGCTCATCACCCACAAGGGCGAGCGCACCATGCTGTCCGACCCCGGCGCCAACGCCGCGCTCTCGCCCGAGGACCTGCCCCGCGACCTGTTCACCCAGGGTGCCCACCTGCACCTGTCCGGCTACACGCTGATCAACGAGGGGTCCCGCGAGGCGGGCCTCGCCGCCCTGGAGATGGCCCACCGCGCGGGAATGTCCATCTCGGTCGACTGCTCCTCCTCGGCTCCGCTGGAGCGCACCGGGGCCGAGCCGTTCCTGGAGTGGACCCAGAGCGCCAAGCTGCTGTTCGCCAACGCCGACCAGGCCAAGGTCCTGACCGGTCGCGACGACGCCGCCGCGGCGGCCAAGGTGCTCACCGCCTGGTTCCCGCAGGTCGTCGTCAAGCTCGGCGACGAGGGCGCGCTGTGGTACAGCAACAACCGCCCGGAGCCGGTGAAGGCGCCCGCCGACGCCGTGGAGCGTGTGGTCGACGGCACCGGCGCGGGCGACGCCTTCACCGCCGGGTTCCTGCCGGCCTGGCTGGGCGGCAAGCCCCCGGCCGAGGCGCTGGCCGCCGGCTGCCACCTGGCCGCCAGGGCCATCTCCCACCTGGGCGCCCGCCCCCGCCTCTGACCGGGTGAGGCGAGGGGGCCTCCCGGCCGGGCCCGCTTGATCCGGTAAGGCCGCCGCGCCCCTGTCTCCGGCTTTCCGGCCGGGGTCCGGGTGCGGGAGGGCGAGTCTCCGAGGGGCACTTCCCGTGCCCGGCTCCACCTGCGCGCTGCGCGGCCGGACCTCCGCACGGGATCGAGCCGGAGTCCGACTTAAGGCCCTATAAAGGGTTTAAAGGGCAGAAAGAAACGCTGAACAGCTCTCTGCGCCGTTCAACCTGTCTAAGTTTTTTTCGTCGGGGATGAAACAACCCGTGGCGTCCGGACACGTAAGGAGGGAAAGAGTCCCCGACGAGAGGGAACAGCGTGGGCCCCCCTGACCTCAGCAACGCTTCGAGGAGATCTACACCGCGCACTACCCCGACATCCTCGCCTACGTCCGGCGGCGCACCGACTCCCCCGCCGACGCCGACGCCGCCGACGCCGCCGACGCCCGGCTGGAGCACGCGGTCCTGTTGGACACGCTGTTCGTCTTCCTGATCGTCGCCGGGCTCACCACGCTCATGTGGTCGCCCCGGCTCCCGACACGGGCCGCCACGGGGGCGGGCCCGCTGTTCGCGGCGGCGACGCTCACCCGGACGATCGCGCTGCCGCTGCTCGCGGTGGTCCTGCTCGTCCTGGCAGTCCGGCGGATCGGCCCGCGGCAGCTGGCCGCGGCGGCCCTGGCCGGGACGCTGCCCCTGGCCGCCGCCCTCGCCCTGCACGCGTTCCCACGCCCCGGGCTTCTCTCCCGGGGGTGAGGCGGCGCGGGATCTCGGAGCCGGCTCGCTAACCGGTGACGGCCAGGGCGAGGGGCAGCACGGCCGGGGCCCCGGCGTGACGGAGCATGGCGGCCCCCAGGGTCATCGTCCAGCCCGTGTCGACGAGGTCGTCGACCAGCAGGACCGGCCCGCCGGTCGAGGCCACGGCCGCGCCCAGGGCCGCCGGCATGGCGAGGGTGGCCCGGACGGCCTGGACCCGCTGCGCGCTGTTGAACTGCCGTCCCGGCGGGCCCGAGCGGTAGCCGAGGTCACCCAGGTAGGCCAGGCGGCCCACCTGGGCCAGCCGCTCGGCCAGGCTGCGGACCAGCTGGGGCCGGGTGGCCGAGGGCACCGCGACCACGCCGGACGGGCGCTGCGCCCAGTCCCACGACGAGAGCACCTTGACCACGGCGGCGAAGACGTCGTCGGGGACCGGCCCGTCGGGCGCCCCGGCGGCGAACAGGCCGCGCAGCCGGTTGCCCCAGCCGATGTCGGTGAGCCGGCCCAGCGCCCGGCCCGTCTCGGCGCCCAGCTCCGGCTTGATCCGGCCCCTGAGGTCGGCGAGCCCGGTCGGCCACTGCCGGCGCGGCTCGATCTCCACACCGGGCCTGCGCAGCCGGTCGGCCGCGGACCGCACCGCCCCCTCCTCCACCTCGGGCGAGCGGTGCGCGCCGGTGCAGTTGTCGCAGCGCCCGCACGGGGTGGCCGCGGCGTCGTCGAGGCGGCGGCGCAGGAACTCCTCGCGACACCCGGTGGTGTCGAGATACTCGAGCATGGCCCGCTGCTCGGCCTCGCGCTCGGCGGCGACCCGGGCGTAGCGCTCGGCGTCGTAGGCCCACGGCTCGCCGGTGGACTCCCAGCCGCCCTTCACCCGGCGCACCGCGCCGTCGACGTCGAGGACCTTCAGCATGGTCTCCAGCCGGCTCCTACTGAGGTCCACCCGGTTCTCCAGGGCCGCGGTGGACATCACCCCGCCCTCCTCCAGCGCGGCGAGCACGGCCCGCACGACCGGCTCGGGGGGAAAGGCCAGGGAGGCGAAGTAGGCCCAGATGTCGCGGTCTTCCGCGCCGGGGAGCAGGATCACCTCGGCCCGCTCCACGCCGCGGCCGGCCCGGCCGACCTGCTGGTAGTACGCCACCGGCGACGGCGGCGCGCCGACGTGCACGACGAAGCCGAGGTCGGGCTTGTCGTAGCCCATGCCCAGCGCGGACGTGGCGACCAGCGCCTTGATCTTGTTGTCGAGCAGCGCCTGTTCGGCGGCGAGTCGCTCGGCCTGCTCGGTCTGCCCGGAGTAGGCGATCACCTCGTGCCCCTGCTCGCGGAGGTAGGCGGCGATCTCCTGGGCGGCGGCCACGGTGAGGGTGTAGACGATGCCGGAGCCGGGGAGCTCGTGCAGCGTCCGGGCGAGCCAGGCCAGGCGCTGCTCGGCGCCGCGCAGGCGCACCACCGACAGGTGGAGGCTCTCGCGCTCCAGGGGCCCGCGCAGCACCAGGGTCTCCTCGCCCATCTGCTCGGCGACGTCACGGGTGACCCGGGCGTTGGCCGTGGCGGTGGTGGCCAGGACCGGCACGCCCTCGGGAAGGTCGTCGAACAGGGTGCGCAGCCGCCGGTAGTCGGGGCGGAAGTCGTGACCCCAGTCGGAGATGCAGTGCGCCTCGTCGACCACGACCAGGCCCGCGCTCTCGGCCAGCTCGGGCAGCACCTGGTCGCGGAAGTCGGGGTTGTTGAGCCGCTCGGGGCTGACCAGCAACACGTCGACCAGGCCCTCGGCGACCTGGCCGTAGACCTGCTCCCACTCCTCCGGGTTGGCCGAGTTGACCGTGACCGCGTGGATCCCGGCGCGCTCGGCGGCGGCGATCTGGTTGCGCATCAGGGCCAGCAGCGGCGACACGATGACGGTCGGCCCCTCGCCGAGCTCGCGCAGGAGCGCGGTGGCGATGAAGTAGACCGCCGACTTGCCCCAGCCGGTGCGCTGCACCACGAGCACCCGGCGCCGGTCCATGACCAGCGCCTTGATGGCGGCCCACTGGTCGTCGCGCAGCCGGGCGTGCTCCCCGGCGAGCGCCCGCAGCCGCTCCTCGGCCTCTTCCCGCAGCATCAACTCTTCGCTCACCCGGTCATTGGTACCAGGTCCGGGTGACTGTTCGCCTCGGTACGGGACGAGGGCCCGCCCGGCTCCGGCACGGTGCGCGATGCCGCCGCCGACGGCGTACGTACCGGAGGGGCGGACCGGCGCCGGAGGAGAGATCTCGTACCGGAGGCGCGCAGGCCGTACCGGAGGCGCGGGCCCGCCTCCGGAGGAGCGCGGGCCGTACCGGGAGAGCGGGCGTCCACGCCGGGACCGGGCCCGGTGCCGAGGCGCGGATCTCCGCGGCGGGGGAGCGGGTCCGCCGCTACGCGTCCCGGTGCTCCGGGAAGGCGTTGATCGTCACCCGGTGCATGCGGCGCCGTTCGGTGTAGTCGGCCACCGCGTAGTGCTGGGTGCTGCGGTTGTCCCAGAACGCCAGGGTGCCGGGGCGCCAGGTGAGCCGGACCTGGTACTCGGGCGAGCGGATGTGGTCGACCAGGTACGGCAGCAGGGCCTCGTTCTCCCGGTCGGACAGCTGCACCAGCCGGGTGGTCGAGGCACGGTTGACGAAGAGCGCCTTCCGCCCGGTCTCCGCGTGCACGCGCACCACCGGGCGCTCGATCGGCGGCCACTTGGCCTGGATCTCCGCCAGGTCGAAGTCGTGCCCCTTGGAGATGGCCTTCTTCATCGAGGCGGTGATGTCGTGGATGGCGGTGAGCTCCTCGCACAGCCGCCGGATGGGCGGTGAGAGGGTCTCGTAGGCCAGCTGGGCGTTGGCCCAGAGGGTGTCGCCGCCGACGCTGGGCAGCTGCACGCAGCGCAGCAGCGAGCCCATGGGCGGGACCGGCTCGAAGGTGTTGTCGCTGTGCCACTCGTCGCCGCCCTCGCCCTTGGGGTCGGTCTGGTCGAGGACGTGGATGGCGGTGCTCCCGTCCTTCTTGAAGGCGGGGTGGTTGATCGTGCCGAAGTTCTCCGCGAAGCGGATGTGTTCCTCGTCGGTGATGTGCTGGTCGCGGAAGAAGAGGACCTTGTACTCCAGCCAGCCCCGGCGGATCTGCAGGACCTCGTCCTCCGACAGTGGCTTGCGCAGGTCGACACCGCTCACCTCGGCGCCGATGTGCCTGGTCACGGGCTTGAACTCGATCATCTTCGGACGCCCTCCATCGGTGGCCGCACGCTGGGCGGAAGGGTTAGGGCAGCCTTACCCCGCCTCTTCTCCGAGCCTAACCCGGTCACCGAAATCAAGCAACCGCTTGGTCAAGTAAGCATTCCGGCACACGGGGCGGGGAGGACGGGACGGGGCATGTTCCACATCGTGGTTTGATGCACTCACTATGGACGTCACCACCTGGTATCTCGAACAGACCTCACGCGCGGACCTGATCGACGCCAAGGCGCCGTCGATCGAGATCGACACCCTGCGCGCGGAAGTGCCCTCGCCCGAGTTCAACCGCTTCCTGTACACGGCCGTCGGCGGCGACTGGAGCTGGACCGAGCGGCTGCCGTGGACGTGGCGGCAGTGGGCCGACTGGCTGGACGGCGGTGTGGAGACCTGGGTGGCCTACCACCGCGGCACCCCGGCCGGTTACGTCGAGCTCGTCCCGCAGGAGAACGCGACCGTGGAGATCACCTCCTTCGGGCTCCTGCCGTGGGCGATCGGCAAGGGCGTCGGCGGGCACCTGCTCCAGGTCGGCACGGCCCGCGCCTGGGACATCGCCGACCGGCAGCCGGAGCGCGAGCCCACCCGGCGGGTGTGGCTGCACACCTGTTCCCTGGACGGCCCGGCCGCGCTCGCGAACTACCGGGCGCGCGGCTTCCGCCTCTACGACACCAGGCTCAACGTGCCCGGTGACGAGTACGAAGGCGACCCGCCGGGCCCGTGGCCCGGCGCCGGGCCCCGCGCGCACGACGCCGGCTCCGCCGGTCCCGAATAGCCCTCGCGGGCGGGGCCCCGTGGCCTGTCCGCGATCAGGCTTCGCGAACAGGCCGCGGAAGGCCCGGAAGTGTCGGGTGAGCTGGGTATGGTATCGAGTCTCGGCGCGATGTCCGGCCATCCCCTCACCGGCCTCCCGCCACGCACCCCGGCCGGGGGCTCTCCCAGCGAGCCGACGGCCACGGACACACACGAAGACGAAAAGGAGGATGCGCTCCCCCTCGGTCTGATGGCCGAGGCGTCCGCGCAGGAAATCAGATGGCTCGACGGACGACCACACCCCCGACCGACGAGGGCTTCGAGGAGCGGATCGTCGACATCGACGTTTCCACCGAGATGCGCACCAGCTTCCTCGAATACGCATACTCGGTGATCTACCAGCGTGCGCTGCCCGACGCCCGAGACGGCCTCAAGCCGGTCCAGCGCCGCATCCTCTACTCGATGAGCGAGATGGGCCTGCGGCCCGACCGGGGCCACGTCAAGTCGTCACGGGTCGTCGGCGACGTGATGGGCAAGCTCCACCCGCACGGCGACACCGCCATCTACGACGCGCTGGTCCGCATGGCCCAGCCGTTCTCGATGCGCCTGCCGCTGGTCGACGGGCACGGCAACTTCGGCTCCCCCGACGACCTGCCCGCCGCGATGCGCTACACCGAGGCCCGCCTGGGCGCGGCGGCCATGGCGATGGTGCAGTCGATCGACGAGGACACGGTCGACTTCAAACCCAACTACGACGGCCAGGAGACCGAGCCCACGGTCATGCCGTCGGCCTTCCCGAACCTGCTGGTGAACGGGGCCACCGGCATCGCGGTCGGCATGGCCACCAACATGGCGCCGCACAACCTGGTCGAGGTCGTCGCGGCGGCCCGCCACCTGATCAAGAAGCCCGACGCGACCCTCGACGAGCTGATGCGGTTCGTCCCTGGCCCCGACCTGCCGACCGGCGGCACGATCATCGGCCTCGACGGCATCCGCGACGCGTACGCCAAGGGCCGGGGCACCTTCCGGATGCGCGCCAGGTGCGCCATCGAACAGGTCAGCCCCCGCCGCAAGGGCATCGTCGTCACCGAGCTGCCGTTCAACGTCGGCCCGGAGCGCGTGGTGACCAAGATCAAGGAGCTGGTCACCGCCAAGAAGCTCCAGGGCATCTCCGACCTGAAGGACCTCAGCGACCGTCACAAGGGCCTCAACCTGGTCATCGAGATCAAGAACGGCTTCATCCCCGAGGCCGTGCTGGAGGAGCTCTACCGGCTCACTCCGATGGAGGAGACCTTCGGCATCAACAACGTCGCGCTGGTCGACGGCCAGCCCCGCACCCTGGGCCTGCGCGAGCTGCTCCAGGTCTACGTCGACCACCGCATCGACGTGGTCCGCCGCCGCTCGGAGCACCGCCGCCGCAAGCGCGAGGAGCGACTGCACCTCGTCGAGGGCCTCATCGTCGCCCTGCTCAACATCGACGAGGTCATCCAGGTCATCCGCTCCTCCGACGACTCCGCCCAGGCCCGTGAACGCCTGACGCAGGTCTTCGAGCTGACCGAGATCCAGGCCAACTACATCCTCGACACCCCGCTGCGCCGCCTGACCCGCTACGACAAGCTGGAACTGGAGCGCGAGGGCCAGACCCTGCGCGACGAGATCGCCGAGCTGACCGCGATCCTGTCCTCCGACGCCAAGCTCCGCAAGGTCGTCTCCGACGAGCTCGCCCAGGTCTCCAAGACCTTCGGCACGCCCCGCCGCACGGTGCTGCTGGAGTCCTCCGGCGTCACACGGAACGTCTCGGTCCCGCTGGAGGTGGCCGACGACCCCTGCCTGGTGCTGTACTCCTCGACCGGCCTGCTGGCCCGCACCCCCGACGCGACCCCGCTGCCCGGCGACGGTAACCGGTCGGCCCACGACGTGCTGATATCCGTCGTCAGGAGCACGGTGCGAGGCGAGGTCGGCGTGGTGACCAACCAGGGACGGATGATCCGCGTCCAGGTGGTCGACCTGCCGACGCTGCCGCCCTCCGCCAACCCGCCGTCGCTGTCCGGCGGTCACCCGGTCTCGGAGTACGTCACCTTCAACCCGGGCGAGACGGTCGTCGGCATCGGCTCGCTCGACCCGGACGGGCCGGGCCTGGCGCTCGGCACCGCGCAGGGCGTGGTCAAGCGGGTCGTCCCCGACTACCCGGCCAACCGCGACGACTTCGAGGTGATCGGGCTCAAGGAGGGCGACACCGTGGTGGGAGCGGTGGAGCTGACGAGCGAGGACCACGACCTGGTCTTCATCACCTCCGACGCCCAGCTGCTGCGCTACCCGGCCTCGGTGGTCCGCCCGCAGGGCCGCCCGGCGGGCGGCATGGCCGGCATCCGGCTCGACGGCGGCGCCTCGGTGATCTGGTTCGGCGCGGTCGACCCGGCGCGCGAGTCGCGCGTCGTGACGATCGCGGGCTCTTCCACCGCGCTGCCCGGCACCCAGACGGGCGGGGCCAAGGTCTCCGACTTCGCCGAATATCCGCCCAAGGGCCGCGGCACCGGCGGCGTCCGCGTCCAGCGGTTCCTCAAGGGTGAAGACGTGCTGCTGCTCGCCTGGGCCGGGCCGGCCCCGGCCCGCGCGGTCTCGGCCGTCGGCAAGCCCGTGCCGCTCCCCGAGGAGCTCGGCCGCCGCGACGGCTCGGGTGTCCGGCTCACTCACAGCGTGGCGGCGGTGGGTGGCGCCCTCGGTGCCGACCCGGGGCCGGCCTCCGGGACCGCCCCGGACGCCTCCGCGTCCGCCGAGGAGTGACGGAGAAAACGCGGCCGGACGCGGGCCCCGGCCTCCTTCGCCGGTGTGCGGGCCCGCGGTGAAAGCACCCGGTCGGACACGGGCCCCCGCCACCCCGGCGGGGGCCCGCGCGTTTCCCGGCCCCCGGCTCACGAGGCGCCGCTCCCGGCCTCTCCGGGCCTCACGAGGCGCCGCTCCCGGCCTCTCCGGGCCATGAGGCGCCACCGAGACGCCCCGTACGCGCGGGAGCGGGCCGCGCGTGACCGCACACGGCCCTGAGCGGGCTCAGGACGCCGAATCGACGCAGAGGCAGAACGGATGCCCGGCGGGGTCGAGATAGACCCGGAAACTGTCGTCCTCGCTCGGCTGGTGGGGATGCTTGAGCGCGCCGAGCGTGAGCGCGCTCGCCTCGGCCTCGCCGAGGTCGTCCACCGTCAGGTCAAGATGGAGTTGCTGGGGCCGTTCCGCGCCCGGCCACTCGGGCGGCCGGTAGTCGGGCACCATCTGGAAGCAGAGCCGCACCGGTGCGCCGTCGGTGACCACCACCCAGTCGGGCTCGACGCTGGTGATCTGCCAGCCCAGCAGGGCACTGTAGAAATCGGCCAGCTGCTTGGGGTCGGGACAGTCGAGAACGACCGACCTCATCCGCGCGATTGCCATGGTTCCTCCTGATATGACACCAGTGAAAATACTATGGAGGTGTCACCGGAACCTCAACGACCCCTGGCGCCGATCAGACCGGCGCCCCCTGGAGCGCGGACCGGATCGACATCAGCAACTGCCAGGGCTCACCCGACTCCCAGGAGCGGACGACCCCGGTCACCTCCCCGGTCGGCCGGAACTCCCCGCACCCGTACGGGCCGAAACACCCCGCCTCGACGAGAGCGAGCAGGAGCGGGTCGTCGTCCTCCAGTGAGCGGGTGTAGACGGCCGCGTCGAGCAGGGCCAGCGCGGAGCGGGCGTTGCGCCCCCCGTCCCGGACCTCGACCCGGTCCAGCTTCCGCCTACCCTGGTCACGAAGGTATTCGGCCAGCGATTCACTCCTGCTCATAACCCTCTCCACATTTCCACACTCTGCGTCACGACATCATCACGTATAGTCAGGGAAGATTGTGGGACCTTCGCCAAGTCGCGACGCGATGAGGACCCGGAAACGTTCGTGAAACGGGCATGAAGCATGATTAATCTCGCTGGTTCCACCGACTGAGGGGCTTGACGTGACTGCCTTTGACGACCTGCTGGCCGCCAACGAGGAGTTCTCCGCCACGTTCTCCGACGCCGCACTGACCGGTAGGGCCGCGCGTGGCCTCGCCGTGGTCACCTGCATGGACTCGCGGATCGACCCGCTGGGCGTGTTCGGCCTGAAGCCCGGGGACGCCAAGATCCTGCGCAACGCCGGGGCCCGAGTCACCGACGACGTGCTGCGCACGCTCGTGCTGGCGGTCTACCTGCTGGGGGTCGAGCGGGTGATGGTCATGCCGCACACGGACTGCGGCATGAACAAGGTGACCGACGACGACGTGCACGCGATCGCCGCCGGGCGCGGGGTGGACACCCGGAGCCTGGACTTCCACACGGTCCCCGACCAGGACGCGGCGCTGCGCCACGATCTCACCAAGATCAAGACCAGCCCGTTCCTCCCCCCGGGCATGCCGGTCGGCGGCGCCATCTACGACGTCCGCACCGGGAAGCTGACCCCGATCGAACTCTGAGATCCACACGGCCCCGGCGACCGCGCGGGAACCCTGTCCGAGCAAGGGTCCTGTGGTCGGCGCAGGCCCCTGTGCCTTGTGGGTCTTTGTGGTCCGCGCGGATCCCTGTGCCTCATGGGTCTTTGTGGTCCGCGCGGATCCCTGTGCCGCTGTGACCTGCACGGGGGCCTCTGCGATCCGCGCGAGGACGCCCCGAAGGCCGCCCGCGCGTCATGGCGCGCGGGCCGGACGGGTCCCGGGAAGCGCGGTGATCGCGCCGAAGGCGCGGGTCAGCCGGGTTCCGGAGCGCGGGCCCGTCCCGTCCGCAGACCCCCCGCCCGGCGCGGGCCGGAGCGGGGTCGGCCCCGGCCGCAACTCCTCACCTCTTGTGCACCGGAGCGGGGGCCGGACACGTCCGCAGACCCCCGCCCGTCATGTTCCGGAGCGCGGGCCGGCCACCGTCACCCGGTGGCCGGCCCGCCCCGTCAGGCGTCGATGTGGTCGCGGTCGACCTCGGCCGCGTTGCCCACGATGAACTCCCGGCGCGGGGCCACGTCGCTGCCCATCAGGAGGTCGAAGATGCTCTCGGCCGCCTCGGCGTCCTCGATCCGGACCCGGCGCAGGGTGCGGTGGCGGGGCTCCATGGTCGTCTCGGCCAGCTGGTCGGCGTCCATCTCGCCGAGACCCTTGTAACGCTGGACCGGGTCCTTCCAGCGCTTGCCGCGGCGCTGCAGGTCGGCCAGGACCCGGTGCAGCTCGGCGTCGGAGTAGCAGTAGACGTACTTGCTCTGGCCGCGACCGGGGTTGGTGATCTCAATGCGGTGGAGCGGCGGGACCGCGGCGAAGACCCGCCCGGCCTCGATCATCGGCCGCATGTAGCGGTGGAACAGGGTCAGCAGCAGGCAGCGGATATGCGCGCCGTCGACGTCGGCGTCGGCCATCAGGATGACCTTGCCGTAGCGGGCGGCCTCGATGTCGAAGGACCGGCCGGAGCCCGCCCCGATGACCTGGATGATCGCGGCGCACTCGGCGTTCTTCAGCATGTCGGCGACGGACGCCTTCTGCACGTTCAGGATCTTGCCGCGGATCGGCAGCAGCGCCTGGAACTCCGAGTCCCGGGCCGCGCGGGCGGTGCCCAGCGCCGAGTCGCCCTCGACGATGAACAGCTCGCTGCGGTCGACCTCGTCACTGCGGCAGTCGACCAGCTTGGCCGGGAGCGCCGAGTTCTCCAGGGCGGTCTTGCGGCGCTGGTTGTCGCGGTGCTCGCGGGCGGCGATGCGGGCCTTGGCCGCCGCGACGATCTTCTCCAGGACCGCGCGGAGCTGCTGCTTGGCCCCGCGCGACGCGTTGGCGAAGACCTCCTTCAGCTCCCGCGAGACGACGTGGGCAACGATCCGGGAGGCCGCGGAGGTGCCCAGCACCTCCTTGGTCTGCCCCTCGAACTGCGGCTCGGGCACCCGGACGGTCACCACGGCGGTGAGGCCCTCCATGATGTCCTCGCGGGTGACGGGGGCATCGCCGTTCTTGAGCAGGCGGGTCTCGCGCAACTGCTCGTTGAGCGTGCGGACCAGGGCCCGCTCGAAGCCGTTGACGTGGGTGCCGCCCTTGGGGGTGGCGATCACGTTGACGAAGGAGCGCACGGTGGAGTCGTAGCCCTTGCCCCAGCGCAGCGCCACGTCGACGGTGAGCTCGCGCTGGACCTCGGTGGGGGTCATGTGCCCCTGGTCGTCGAGGACCGGCACGGTCTCGTGGAAGTGACCCACGCCCTGCAGGCGCAGCACGTCGCAGACGGACTCGTCGCGGGCGAGGAACTCGGTGAACTCCGAGATCCCGCCGTCGAAACGGAACTCGTCCTCGGTGACCTCCTCGCCGCGGCTGTCGCGCACGGCCAGGGTCAGGCCGGGGACCAGGAACGCGGTCTGGCGCAGGCGCACGTGGATCTCGTCGAGGGAGACCTCGGCGTCGGGCAGGAAGATCTGGTGGTCGAGCCAGAAGCGGACGCGGGTGCCGGTGACGCCGGGGGCGACGGGGCCGCCGTCGCGCAGGCCGGACTTCTTCTTGAACTTGGCCCGCGGGCCGTCGCCGTCGAAGACACCGGGGACACCGCGGCGGAAGCTGATCTCGTGGACCCTGCCGTCGCGGTCGACCTCGACGTCCAGCCGCGAGGACAGGGCGTTGACCACAGAGGCGCCGACGCCGTGCAGGCCGCCGGAGGCGCTGTAGGAACCGCCACCGAACTTGCCGCCCGCGTGGAGCTTGGTGTAGACGAGCTCCACGCCCGCCAGGCCGCTCTTGGGCTCGATGTCGACGGGGATGCCTCGGCCGTTGTCACGGACCTCGATGGAGCCGTCAGCGTGGAGCTCGACCTCGATGCGGGTGCAGTAGCCCGCCAGCGCCTCGTCGACCCCGTTGTCCACGATCTCCCAGAGGCAGTGCATGAGACCGCGACTGTCGGTGGACCCGATGTACATGCCGGGACGCTTGCGAACGGCTTCGAGACCCTCCAGCACCGACAGATGGCGGGCCGTATAACCCGTCTCCGCCCTAACTGCGGTCACACCCACTCCCACTCTGATCGAACACGTGTGCGCAGCTTACCGTTCTTCCCACTGCGGCGGGTACCAGCTTGCCATCGGGTGGATATCAGTGTTACCTCCGGCGTCATCATCGTTACTTCCGGCCACTTTCCGCTCTCGGCGTAGCAGGGGGTCGGTTGGGAACGTTCGTATCGGGTTAGATGTTCTCTCAAGTGACTGACGCCAGATCCTCCACCTCAGGGGATGACCTGAAAGGCGATACGTGACTGGAACCCTCGCCCCCGCCAAGCAGCTGACGGCCGCGGACCGCTGTGACCGGTGCGGCGCCCAGGCTTACATCCGCGCCACCCTGCCCGTCGGTGGGGAGTTGCTGTTCTGCGCCCACCACGGGCGGCAGCACGTGGCCGTGCTGAGAGACAAGGGTGCCCACATTCAGGACGAGTCGGCGCGTCTCAGCGACACCCCGAAGACCGCCCGCGACGACGAACGATGATCCCGCGGTGGGGTCATCGGATCCGATAGTGATAACGGCCCGCCACCGTGAAGCCCTGTCGCTCGTAAAGCGACCTGGCCGCGGTGTTCGACTCCACCACGACCAAATATGCCCATCTCGTGCCCTGCTTGCGCGCATGTGAGAGCAGGGCACGCAAAACCCTCCGGCCGAGCCCCGCACGCCGCGCGTGCGGCACCACGGCCATGGAATAGACACCGAACCACTCGCCCTGGACCACGCCCCGCCCGACGGCCTGCCGGCCGAGCGAGGCGTACGTGGCGGGCACGCCGGTGAGGATCCGCGCGGCGGTCGCCAGGCCGTCGTCACCGAACCTCCCGTCCACGCTCCACCAGACGTCGAGCCACGGCTGGGATGGAGCGTCAGCGAGCTCGACACCGTCCTCCTCCTCCAGCGCGCCGTCCAACGGCGCCGTCATCACCAGCGTGGGGTCGGCCACGCGGTAGCCGCGCGCCTCCAGCACCTCGTCCAAGCCGGGCGCGGCACCGCCACCGACGGAGAACACGCACGGCAGGCCCCGGTCGGCATAGAACTTCTCCGCCTCCTCGACGGCCGCCACCAGATCCTCCCGAGCGCCCAGCGGCAGCACCGAGTTGGCCCGTTTGGTCACCCCGGCCGCGGCGCGCAGGGTCCAGCCCCCGGCGTCAACGCGGTCGATCGCCGGCCATGCGCGGTCGACGAGCCGGTCGAAGCCCTCGTTGATCATGCCTAGGGATCCTAACTCTCCGATCGCCGCACTACGCTCGGCGACTGTGCTGATTCTGCTGCCTCCGTCCGAGGGGAAGGCCGCGCGAGGCGACGGCCCGCCCCTCGACCCGTCCCGCCTGAGCTTCCCGTCGTTGAACGCGTCCCGGGAGACCGTGCTCTCCGCCCTCACCGCGCTCTGCGAGGGTCCCGACGCGCAGGCGGTGCTCGGGCTGTCCCCGGGGCAGCTCGGCGAGATCGGAAAGAACCGGGCCCTGCGGACCGCCCCCACCCTGACGGCCGGTGAGCTCTACACCGGCGTGCTCTACGAGAATCTCGGCCTCGCCTCGCTGCCGCCCGAGGCCGCCGCGCGGGCGGCGGAGAGCCTGGTGATCTTCTCGGGGCTGTGGGGGCTGCTGCGCGTCACCGACCGCGTACCACCGTACCGGCTCTCGATGGGGGTGCGACTGCCCCCGCTGGGCGGGTTGGGGACCTTCTGGCGGCGGTCCGTCACACCGGTGCTGGACACCGAACCCGGCCTGGTCGTCGACCTGCGCTCGGGCACCTACGGGACGGCCTGGCAGCCCGGCGGCCGGGCCGTGGCCGTGCGGGTGCTCAAGGACGGCAAGGTGGTCAGCCACATGGCCAAGGCCACCCGCGGCGCGGTGGCCCGTTCCCTGCTGCGGGACGGGTCCGACCCGCAGACTCCCGAGGAACTCGCCAAGACCCTGGACCACCTGGGTCATGCCGTGACTCTTGGTGACCGGCCGCGCGGCAGGGGATCCTGGACACTCGACGTCTCGGTGTGACATTTCCCACACCTTCCGTTCCCGGCCGGGCGGCGTTCAGGCCGGGACGAGATGAAGTCGGCCGCAGGCCCGCTGGAACTGCTGGGCCGGATCACCCAGATAGGACCAGGGCAGCCGGCTGACCCTGCCCCCGGTCCGCATGAGGTGCCCGCGTGCGGGTCGGCGCAGGTCGGCCAGGTAGAAGGCGGCCCCGAAGACGTTGTGCGCCTCCACCGCCCGCGGGTGCGCCTCGCGGCCCAGCCATCGGCCGGCGTGCGCGACGACCTCGCGCAGCGCCTCGTCCGAGAACCAGCCGCCCCGCGATATCGGGGAGCGCTCGGCGGCGACCTGCTCGAAGTGGGCCAGCGGGAGCAGGGCGTGGATCGGATCGCCGTCGTACGCCCGCGCCGCGGCGGCCCTGGCGAACTCCAGCATCTCCTGGGCGCTGCCGCCCCAGGCGGGCGAGAGCGTCATGAGGCGGGCGACATTGGCCGGGAAGAGCGTCGGATGGCGCCGGGCGGCCTCGTACCAGACGGCGTCCTTCTCCTGGCGGGGCCGGTCGAGACCCAGACAGAGCCAGATCATCGACTCCCAGGGCGCCGGGTCGGCCGGGGCGAGCGCCGCCGCGGTCAGCAGAGGCTGCCGGGCGGATTCCATGGCCGCGTGGAAGGCCTGCAGGCGCTGTGCCTGCACCGCCCGAGCCCGGACATCCGGTTTGACCGCCCAGGCCTCCTCGATGCGGGTGCGCCCCAGCCAGAGCCAGAGATCGGGGTTGGCCCGATCGTGGACCGCCAGCGCCTCGATGCTGCTGCTGTGGCCCACGGCGGCCTTGGCCAGCGCCTCCACCCGGAGCACACGCCGCTCCGGGTCACCGCGAGCGGCGCCCAGCACGACCGTGCCCGCCTCGAACACCTTCCGGTGCACGGCGACGACCGCGTCATCGAGCACCGCATCCGCCCACGGACGATCGACGATCACCCGCAGCCCCCGGGCGCGAGTCCTGTCCACTCCGGCCACACCCATGAGGCGCGAGCCTAAAAGGCCGCCGCACATGCCGTGCTACCGGGCTGTTACGGACGTGTTAACGACAGAGGACCCCCACCGGGCGGTGCGGGCCCTCTGCCAGGACCTCAGTCGAGGTAGTCGCGCAGGACCTGCGACCGGGACGGGTGACGGAGCTTGGACATGGTCTTGGACTCGATCTGCCGGATGCGCTCGCGCGTCACCCCGTAGACCTTGCCGATCTCGTCCAGGGTCTTCGGCTGGCCGTCGGTCAGGCCGAAGCGCATGGAGACCACGCCCGCCTCCCGCTCGGACAGGGTGTCCAGCACCGAGTGGAGCTGCTCCTGCAGGAGCGTGAAGCTGACCGCGTCGGCGGGGACGATCGCCTCGGAGTCTTCGATGAGGTCACCGAACTCGCTGTCGCCCTCCTCGCCCAGCGGGGTGTGCAGGGAGATCGGCTCGCGACCGTACTTCTGGACCTCGACGACCTTCTCCGGGGTCATGTCGAGCTCGCGGGCCAGTTCCTCGGGGGTGGGCTCGCGGCCCAGGTCCTGGAGCATCTGGCGCTGGACGCGGGCCAGCTTGTTGATCACTTCGACCATGTGGACCGGGATGCGGATGGTCCGCGCCTGGTCGGCCATGGCCCGGGTGATCGCCTGCCGGATCCACCACGTGGCGTACGTGGAGAACTTGTAACCCTTGGTGTAGTCGAACTTCTCGACGGCGCGGATCAGACCGAGGTTGCCCTCCTGGATCAGGTCCAGGAAGAGCATGCCGCGGCCGGTGTAGCGCTTGGCCAGTGAGACCACGAGACGGAGGTTGGCCTCCAGCAGGTGGTTCTTGGCCCGGCGGCCGTCCTCGGCGATCCACTCCAGCTCGGCGCGGACGTCGACCGGGAGCTTCTCGCCGTCGGTGCCGAGCTGCTCCTCGGCGAACAGGCCGGCCTCGATGCGCTTGGCCAGCTCGACCTCCTGCTCGGCGTTGAGCAGGGGGACCTTGCCGATCTGCTTGAGGTAGTCCTTGACCGGGTCGGCGGTGGCGCCGGCGGCGGCGACCTGCGGCACCGGGGCGTCGTCGTCGTCATCGGAGAGGATGAGGACCTCGTCCTCGTTGATCTCGACGGACTCGGCCTTGGGCTCCTCCTCGGCCTCGATCTCGGCCTCGGCCTCCACCTCGACCTCGACCTCGACCTCGACGGACTCCAGGTCGAAGTCCTCGATCTCGACGTCTTCGAGGTCGATGTCCTCGTCGTCATCGGCGACGACCGGCTTCGGCTTGAGCTCGGGCGCGGGAGCGGGCGCGGGGACGACGGCCTCCGGCCCGGCCTTCTTCGGCGGGGCGGGGACCGGCTTCTTGGCGGCCGGGGCGGCCTTCTTGACCGGAGCCGCCGGCTTGGGGGCCGTCGGCTTCTTGGCGGCGGGCGCCGGCTCGGAGCCGCCGACGACCGCGGTGACGGTCTCCGGCTGTTCCTTGGCCGCGGCGGCGGTCTTGGTCTTCCTGACGGTGGTGGGAGCAGCGGGGGTAGTGCGGCGTTTGGCGGAAGTGCGGGACTTCTTAGGGGCCGCGGAGTCCTCAGCGGTCAGCCGTACGGTGATGCCCTCTTTGCTGAGGCTGCGCAGGATCCCAGCGACCTGCGCCATCGGAATGTCCGCTTCCTCGACGGCCTTGCGGACATCCTCGGACTCGAGGAACCCCTGCGAGCGTCCCCGCTCCATCAGCTGCTGAATGACGGGCTCGTTCAGCTCGGATGGCTTCGAGCGAGTCGAACTTGCAGGCGACACGAACACCTCTCGAAGGAAAGCGTGACGAGAATGGACCCAGATGCCCAACTAGGGGCGGTTACCTCTAGTTGTGATTAGCGAGGCCGCGCGGACCGCGACGCACCTGCCCAGCATTGTGGCATGACACCGTGATCCATACGGCCGCCTCCTGGCGGTTGACCTCCACCCTAGGCCGACCGAGAGAGTAGTGCGTACGGAAGCGAGGCACCGATACCCGAAAGCAACCCTTATGACTGTTTCATTCAGTCACTCTTCGTGGCGGCGGGAACGTGAATCGCGAGCACCGTGACGTCGTCGTCCTGCTCATATCCGGACAGCATGCGGTCTACGAGGAAATCTAGCAACATGTGCGGGCTCGCGACGACTTCGGGTGGCGCTTCGGTCACAACAGAGCAAAGATCGGCGAGACCGGCGTCCAACCCGCGCTTCCGGTTCTCCACCAGACCGTCCGAGTACAAAACGGCGGTGTGACCCGGCGGGACGCAGAACCGGAACTGCCTGCGGCTGGTCGGCCAGCCCAGCGGGGTGCCCGGCTCGCCCTCGACCAGCAGCGGCACGCCCTGCGGCGAGACCAGCAGGGGCGGCGGGTGACCCGCGAGCGCCAGCGTGCCCTCCCCGGTGCCGGGCTCGACCACCATGTAGGCCAGGGTCGTGACCTGCTCCTCCTCTTCGGTGGCCTCGAAGACCCGGTCCAGGCCGGTGAGGACCGCCGCGGGCGGCGGGTTGGTCAGCGCCAGGGCCCGCATGGCGTTGCGGATGCGGCCCATCCCGGCCGCGGCCTTGACGCCCTTGCCCATGACGTCGCCGACCACCGCCGCGACCCGGCCGTCCTGGAGCACGAACGCGTCGTACCAGTCGCCGCCGACCTGCACGTGGCGGCTGCCGGAGCGGAACCGCTGGGCGAGCACCAGGCCGCGGACCACCGGCAGGCGGTCCGGCAGCAGGCTGCGCTGGAGCGTCTCGGCGGTGCGGTGCTCGCGCTCGAACAGGGTGGCCCGCTCCACGGCGAGGGCGCACTGCCCGGCGAGCGCCTCCAGGAACACCCCGTCTTCTTGGGAGATTTTTTGCGGGCGGGTGAAGGAGAAGCGCAGTGCCCCGAGCGCGCGCCCGGCGGCCAGCAGCGGCAGGCCCACCCAGGCCCGCTCGTCGCTGTGGGCGAGAAAGTCCGTGATGACCTCCTCGTCGCCTCCGGCGTCGACCAGCTGCGACCGCAGGCTCTCCGGCGACTCGGCGAAGACCGGGCGCCTGCTGTTGACGGCCATGGTCATCACGCTGGAGTGGGACAGCGGGATCTCCTCGCCGGGCGCGCCCGGGATGTCGGGGATCCCGCCGTTGTTGACGAGCTTGAGAACGGCCCGGTCGACGTCGAGCAGCGCCACGGCCGACCGGTCGGCGGCCAGGGCCGTACGCCCCACGTCGATGATGACCTGGACGACCTGCTCGACCGTGAGCGCCTCGGCGAGGATCGCGGTGGCGCCCTGCAGGCGCGCGGTGCGCAGGGCCGCGGCGCCGAGCTGGTCGGTCAGGCGGCCACGCATCTCCTCGGCCTCACGCTGCGGGGTGACGTCGGTGTTGGCGCCCACCCACTCCACCACCCGCCCGTGCCGGATGATCGGCACGGCGCGCACCTCGAAGTGGCGGTAACCGCTGGCCCGGGTGCGGACCCGGTAACTCCACTCGAACATCGTCCGGCCGCGCAGAGCCTCGCGCCACGCCTCCTCGGTGTGCGGGCGGTCGTCGGGGTGGACGGCCTCCAGCCAGCCGTGGGCGAGGTACTCCTCCAGACCCTGGCCGGTGATGGCGCGCCACTGCGGCGCGTCCTCGAGGACGACGCCGTTGGGCGCGGTGATCCACACGAGCTGGGACTGGGCCTCGACCAGCGAGCGGTAGCGCTCCTCGCTGCGCCGCAGGTCCTCCTCGACCTGCTTGCTCCCGGTGACGTCGACGCCCACCAGGCAGACCGCGCGCAGGACGCCGTCGTCGTCGTGGACCGGGGAGAAGGTCAGCGACCAGTGGTGGGTCCGGCCGTCGTCGGTGCGCACGCGGATCCGCTGGTCGCCATCGACCTCGGCCTCCTCGATGATGCCGCGGACGCAGCTCTCGATGAGCGCGGTGAGGTCGGCGGAGAGCACATCGCCGGGAGCCCGGCCGACCAGCTGGTCGACGGGGAAACCGACCAGGTCGGCGAAGACCTCGTCGACCCGCTGGAAACGGCCCTCGGGATCGAGGAACGCGAAGGCGAACGGCGACTGCGACAGCAGGCCCTGCAGCAGGCCGGAGTCTGAGATGTCCACACCCGACTCCCGGGGACGGGGCACGGAGGTTTCGGCGCTCATGGTCGGCACCTCCGTCGCGTGCCAGGGTCTCCCACGAGGCACATCTCCAAACTTGCGAATTGGCGTAGCGCGGCTCCGGGGGACCGGACCCTGCAGTACATCATCGGCGATGGGCAGGTGCGGACGGAAGCCCCGCCCAGGATGCGGTCCGCCCATCCCGCGAACGACCCTGGTCCGGTGGCCGGGATCCGCACGGTAGCGCGTGGGCCGGCCCACGCGGGCGCCGACCGGCCGGCATGGCGCCTTCGAACGTTTGCGGCCAGGACCCTAGCAGGATCGGACCGGACCGTCCGGGCAACCGCGCACCTCGTCTTCGTCAGGGCCTCGGGCGAGATCGGGTCACCGGCCCGTCGCCCGTCTGGCTTTCCCTTCGGCCACACCCGCTTACTCCCGAGTTGAAGCTTTCGGTCAAGACATGGGGTCAGCTTTCCATATCACAGGTCTGAGGGTTGACACTCACGAGATAAGTTGTGGAATGAGAACGCACATCCCCGCCGACCATCCGGGGGATGACCCCCCGGAAAAACCGGAGGAATGCGAAATCCATGCCCACTCTTGCCACACACCGCCTCACCCGCCCGCCGAGGACATTCCACGAGCCCGTGAGCGCCCGCCTGTCCGCCGAGTTCCTGACCGTTCCCGTGGAGACCGTGGACAGATGTGTGGCGGAGGTGCGGGCCTGCGCCGAACACCTCGGCATCAAGCCGACACCCGAGGTCGTCGAGCGTGTCGCCCGTGAGCGTCTGCTCGCCCTTGTGAACTCCGCGCCGCCGCCCCGTAGTCCCCGGTAACATCGGGGGCACCCGGCCGTCTTCTACGCACCGTTTGGCCCGGGAATGCGAGAAGGTCGGGACGTGAGCGAGCGAAGCGAGCGGGCCAGCCAGCGCGCCGGGACCGGCCGCGGCGATTTCACGCGCCGGCCGGGGGAGGCTGAGACCGCGTGAGCCGGCGACACCGTCGAGACCCCCGGGAGAGCCAGTCCCCCGACGCGGTCTTCTCCGAGATGCTGATCGCCGCCCGGGAACTGCTGGCCGTGCGCAGCCCCCTCGACGCCGAGCTCATGGTCTCCGACATGGTCGGAGCCTGGTGGGGGCGCCGCCTGCGAGACGGGGACGCCGAGCAGGTCCTCGGCGAGGGCCTGGTCGACTACGCGGCCAAGGCCGGCTCCCCGGCGGCCCTCACCCTGCTGATCGCGCTGGCCTACCTCGGCACCGCCCGCCAGGCCGCCAAAGCGGAGGGCGCGGCCCTGGCCCTGATGGAGCGCGGCGTGGCCAGACCCCTGTGGGCGGAGCGGCTGGGCGCGGTCAAGCCGACCGGCTGCTACGTCTCCCGCGACGCCTACGGCGACCAGGACACCGTGGTGTGCACCTTCGCCTACCGGGGCTCCGACAGCGGCGAGGACCGCCACGCGCTGGTCGTGATCGTCGACTACAACATGCGGGGCATCGCCCGCGACGCCTGGGTCTCCTCGCACGTCGACAAGCTGCTGGAGCAGGCCAGGGCCGAGGCCGAGGGCAACCGGATGCTCGTGTTCGGCGAGATCGAGCCGGAACAGGCCAGGGCGCTCCTGGAGTCGGCGATGAAGGCCACCGTGGAGTACGGCCACCGCCGGGTCGCGGCGCCCGTCAGCGACAGCTACAGCGCCTACCACGCCTTCGCCAGGGCCCGCATCAAGGCGCTGCCGCCCGGCCGCAAGCGCCCGGCCCCGCTGCACAGCGAGGCGCCCTACAGCCGCGACCGCCGGGCGATGCTGGCCGCCGAGTTCCTCGCCTCGGACGCGGCCGAGCACCTGTCGGACCCGTCGGCCGCCTCCCGGTGCGCCGACCACATCATCGACTACGGCTGTGACCAGGATTTCGGACGCCCATTGCGGGTAAGTCCGACGAAGTGCGAGACATTCCTCCTTGACTGGCTGCCGCGCAAGGTGATGCTCAACGCCGCCGAGCAGGAGGCGGTGCCACACGTGCTGGGCGCGTGGGCACGCTTCGCCGCGGGCCGGACCGGGCTGCCGGAGGAGGGCCTGCGCGCCACGCTCGACGCGATCTGGGAGGCGACGGGCAAGTTCGCCGAGGCCTACCGGGACCCGACGGCCTTCGGAGTCGACCGGGCCCTGCTCGACCGGCTGCTGCCGGACGGCGACCTGTCGGCGCTGGCCCGGCGGGTGTTCGCCTTCCCCTTCCTGGAGGGCACGCACGGCGAGATCAAACTCGACCTGCTCAACCCGGCCGACGACACCGACCGCCGGATCCTGCTGGGCATCGACCACGGCCACGAGTTCAACCGGCCCGACTACGACGAGCACCTGGCCTGGCACGAGGAGATCGCCGGGCGGCTCTGGGAGGGCGACCCGCCGCAGCTCTGGGAGGCCGCCCAGCGGCTGCTGGACCTCGGCCACGACCGCCACGACGTGCTGCACGTGCTGATCGAGATCATCGAGCGGATCGGCGACGACCCCGAGGAACTGGCCATCGCCCTTGATGACATCGCGGATATTCCGGACGAGCCCCCTGTGTAGGTGAGCCATGGTGATCGATCTCAACGCCGACCTGGGCGAGGGTTTCGGCGTCTGGCGGCTGGGTGACGACGAGGCCCTCCTCGACGTGGTCACCAGCGCGAACATCGCCTGCGGGTTCCACGCCGGTGACCCGCTGACCATCCGCCGCACGTGCGCGGCGGCGGTCGACCGGGGCGTGGCGATCGGCGCCCAGGTGTCCTACCGCGACCTCGTCGGGTTCGGCCGCCGCGAGATGGACGTCGACGCGGAGGAGCTCTGCGCCGAGGTGCTGTACCAGGTGGGGGCGGTCGACGGCATCGCCAGGGCGATGGGCGGCCGGGTCTCCTACGTCAAGCCGCACGGCGCGCTGTACAACCGGATCTGCCGCGACCCCGAGCAGGCCGAGGCCGTCGTGGCCGCGGTCGCCGACTACGACCGCGACCTGCCGGTGCTGACCCTGCCCGGCTCGGTCGTCCACGAGATCGCCGCCCGGGAGGGGGTCACCACCGTCGTCGAGGCCTTCGCCGACCGCGCCTACACCGGGGCGGGCACGCTGGTCTCGCGCCGCTTCCCCGACGCGGTGCTGCACGACCCCGGCACGGTCGCCGCCCGAGCCGTGCGCATGGCGACCGACCGGCTGGTCGACGCGGTCGACGGCACCCAGGTCACCGTGGACGCGCGCTCGATCTGCGTGCACGGCGACACCCAGGGCGCCGTGGCGCTGGCCCGGGCCGTCCGCGAGGGCCTGGTCGCCGCCGGGGTGACCCTGAAGTCCTTCACCTGAGACCCCACCGTGACCGGCGACGACATCGGGACGGCGACCCACGGGCCGCTCCGCGAGAACGCGGCGGGCGGGCCGGAGAACCCCCCGCGCGGTCCGGGCCCGGCGGGCGAGGGCTCCGCGCGGGCGGGGAAGCATGCGGGGCCGGGCGGGGATCCCGCGCGGGCGGGGGAACACGGGGTGCCGGGCGAGGGCTCCGCGGCCGTCCGGCGGGCCGGGGAGCACGGGCTGCTGGTGGAGACCGGGTCGCTGGAGGTCTCGCACCGACTGGACGCCCTGCTGAGGTCCGACCGCCCCGCCGGGGTGGTGGAGATCGTGCCCGGCCCCGCGACCGTGCTCGTCACCGCGCCGGACACCGAGATGTCCCGCCTGCGCGCGCTGCTCTCCCGGCTGCTGGACGCGGCGCGCGACGGCGGGCCGGGCGGCGGGACGACGGCCCGGACGGTGACCGTACCGGTGATCTACGACGGTGCCGACCTCCACGACGTGGCCGCCCTGTGCGGGCTCTCCGCCGGGGAGGTGGTCGCCCGGCACACCCGGCGGGAGCTGGTGGTGGGCTGGCTGGGGTTCGCGCCCGGGTTCGCCTACCTCACCGGACTCGACCCGGTGCTGCACGTGCCACGGCTGGACACCCCCAGGACCGCGGTGCCCGCCGGCGCGGTGGCGGTCGCCGGCCCCTACTCCGCGATCTACCCCTCGGCCTCCCCCGGCGGATGGCGGCTGCTCGGCCGCTCCCCCATGACGGTCTGGGACGCGGCCGCCGACCCGCCCGCCCTGCTCACCCCGGGCACCCGGGTGCGTTTCCAGGAGGTCTCCGGCCCATGATCGAGGTGATCGTGCCGGGGCCGTACGCCACCGTCCAGGACCTCGGCCGGCCGGGATACGGCCATCTCGGGGTGCCCCGCTCCGGCGCCGCCGACGCGCCCAGCCTGCGGCTGGCCAACCGCCTGGTGGGCAACCCGGAGGGCGCCGCCGGGGTGGAACTGACCTTCGGCGGAGCCAGGCTGCGCTTCACCGCCGGAGCCTGGGCGGTCGTCACGGGGGCGGCCTGCGGGCTGGAGCTCGCCGGGACCGGTGGGAGGGGCACGGCGGCGCCCGCGATGTGCGCGCCGTTCTGGGTGCCCGTGGGCGGCGAACTGCGCGTGGGGACGCCCTCCTCCGGGCTGCGGACCTACGTGGCGGTCCGGGGCGGCATCGACACGCCCGTCACGATGGGCAGCCGGTCGACCGACTCGCTCTCCGGCCTCGGCCCCGCCCCGCTCCGCCCCGGCGCGACGCTCCCCGTGGGCCCCACCGGAGCGCTGCCACCGATCACCGTGGACGCCGCCCCGCAGCCGACCCCCGTCTCGGACGTCCTGCACGTCCTGCCGGGACCCCGGGACGACTGGTTCGTCCCCGACGCCCTCGCGGTGCTGTGCGCCGGGCCGTACGAGGTCAGCCCGAACAGCAACCGGGTGGGCGTGCGGCTGCGCGGGGCCGGCCTGGAGCGGGCCCGCGGGGGGGAGCTGCCGAGCGAGGGCATGGTGGCCGGAGCCGTCCAGGTGCCGCCCGGCGGCCAGCCGATCGTCTTCCTCGCCGACCACCCGCCGACCGGCGGCTATCCGGTCATCGCCGTCCTGACCGCCGCCTCCCTCGCCGGGGCCGCCCAGCTCCGCCCCGGCGACCGGGTCCGCTTCCGCCGCGACTGACCCGCCCAGCCCGGCGACCCGATCCGCTTCCGCCGCGACCGACCGGCCCGGGGGCGGCTCCGGTCCGGGGCCGCGCGGGCGGGGCGGTCGCTCCGGGCCGGGGAGTCCGGGCGGGTCACCCGATGAAGCCGATGTCCTGGTAACGCAGGTCGTAGAAACCCCGGGCGCCGAGGTTGGCGACCGTCTCCTTGACCGCGACGTTCTGCGGGCGCTGGTAGAGGGTGACCACGTTCACCGCCTCCCAGATGAGCTTGTCGGCGGCGTTGGTGGCGGCGACGGCCCGGGCGGCGTCGAGGTCGGCGGTCGCCCTGTCCATGGCGGCGTCGATCTCCGGGGAGCCGATACGGCCGAGGTTGGCGTTCCACTGCCTGGTGCCGTCCGCGCCGCGGGTGGCGTCGACGTACTGACCGTAGGCGCTGGAGACCGGGAAGGGCGTGCCCATGTACGCGAACGCGGTGATGTCGTAGTTGCCGGGAATGATGTATTTCGTGAAGTAGTCGTCGCCGGGCACCGCCTGGAGGGTGACCTTGACGCCGATCCTGGCGAGCATGCTCTGGACCAACTCGGCCTCGGACTTGGTGAGCTGCAGCCCGGACGGCATGACGAAACGCAGGACCAGCTCCCTCCCGCCCTTTCTGCGGGTCTGGCCCGCCGGCAGCCAGCCGGCGGCGTCCAGCAGTCTCCGGGCCCGGTCGGGGTCGTGGGTGCCGACCTCCCCGGCGTTGTCCCGGTAGCCCTCCTGGGTGTTCATGAAGAAGTGGTTGTTCAGCAGGACGATCGGCCAGTCGAGGCCCTGCAGGTCGGACTGGGCGATGGCCTGGCGGTCGATGCCCATCGCGACGGCCCGGCGGACCCGAGGATCGGAGAGCACGGCGCTCTCGCCGTTCATGGTGATCTGCCGGAAGTCGGGACCGGCCGCCTGGCGCACGACGGCGCCCGGGGTGCTCTTGGCCCGCGCGTAGTCGGGCGCGGACGGACCGATGTCGAAGATGTCGAGCTCACCGTTGCTGAAGGCGCCGACGAGCGCGTCGCTCTCCAGCGTGCGAAAGATGATCTGGTCCAGTTTGGCCCGGTCGCCCCACCAGGCGTCGTCCCTCTCGATGGTGACGGTCTTGGCGGTCGGGTCGAAGGCGACGAACGCGAACGGACCGGCGGTGACCGGAATCCGGTTCAACCAGGCGGTGTTGAACGCCTCCGGGGTGGCGTTGGTGGACTCGGGGTACAGCGGGGAGAACAGCGACTGCCAGTCGCCGAAGGGCTTGGCGAAGGTGATCACGACCTGGTGGTCGTCCCTGCCCCGGGCGACGCTCCGGATGTCCTGGTAGCCGGTGGTGCCGGCGACCCGGTAGCGGGTGTCGCGGCCGCTCATCGCCCGCCACTGGGCGCGGTAGTCCCTCCAGGTGATCGGCCTGCCGTCGGACCACCGGGCCCGCGGGTTGAGCGTCAGCGTGACGACCTGCCGGGGTGAGGTCGCCGTGACCTCACCCCGGGACAGGTAGTCGGCGTTGACGGTGATCTCTCCCTTCTCGTTGGAACGGAAGGGCGAGGGCATGAGCGCGTCGACGACCTTCTTGACCGTCTCCAGGTTGCCGTCGACGTGGTTGCGGTTCCAGTTGGCCGGATACTCGTTGAGGCCCCAGCGGAGCACCCCGCCGTCCCCGATCCGGTCACGGGCGACCGGGTTGATGTCGTACGCCTTGATCGCCGAGGCCGCACCGGCCCCGGCCGGCGCCCCGTTCCCGCCGCCCACGTCCTGCCCGCAGCCGGTCAGGGCCGGTGCGACGGCCACGGCCAGCGCGACGGCGAGCGCGCCCGCGCGCCGGATTGCTCTCACTGTTCCTCCCGGGTCATACGACGTCGAGCTTCTCGGCGAAGTGGCATGAGACACCGTGGTCGTCTCCGACCGGCCGCACCTGCGGCTCCTGCCGCTCGCACCGCCACCTGTCGCCCTCGCCGAGCGCCGCGAACAGGGGGCAGCGGGTGCGGAAGCGGCAGCCGGAGGGGGGGTCGGCCGGGCTGGGGAGGTCTCCGTCGAGGAGGACACGCCTCCTGGCACGCTCCCTCCGCGGGTCGGGCAGCGGGACGGCCGAGAGCAGCGCCCGCGTGTAGGGGTGCATCGGAACCCGGTAGACCCGGTCCGCCCGGCCGATCTCGGCGATCCTGCCGAGATACATGACCGCGACGCGATCGGCGATGTGCCGGACCACGGCGAGGTCGTGCGCCACGAACAGGTACGACAGGCCCAGGCGGCCCCGCAGCTCCGTGAGCAGGTTGATCACCCCCGCCTGCACGGACACGTCGAGCGCCGAGACCGGCTCGTCCAGCACGACCAGCCTCGGTTCCAGTGCGAGCGCCCGGGCGATGCCGACCCGCTGACGCTGGCCGCCGGAGAAGTCCTGCGGGTAGCGGGCGGCGTGGCCGGGCTCCAGGCCGACCAGGCCGAGCAGCTCGCGCACCCGCGGCCCGGGGTCCCTGACGCCGTGGGTACGCAGTGGCTCGGCGAGGATGTCGTAGACGGTCATCCTCGGATCGAGAGAGGCCATCGGGTCCTGGAAGACCACCTGCATGTCGCGCCGGACGGCCATCCGCTCGCGGGCCCCCATCCGCGCGGTGTCGCGGCCCAGCACCGTGATCCTGCCGCGCTGCGGCGCGACCAGCTCCAGGATCTCCATCAGCGTGGTGGTCTTGCCGCACCCCGACTCGCCGACCAGCCCCAGCGTCTCCCCCTCGCGGACGTCGAAGCTGACGCCGTCCACCGCGCGGACCGTGCCGACGCGGCGCCGCAGCAGCGTCCCCCTCGTCACAGGGTGG
Source organism: Streptosporangium fragile (assembly GCF_039534445.1). Taxonomy (NCBI): domain Bacteria; kingdom Bacillati; phylum Actinomycetota; class Actinomycetes; order Streptosporangiales; family Streptosporangiaceae; genus Streptosporangium; species Streptosporangium fragile. The sequence goes on from NZ_BAAAVI010000009.1 coordinate 130,069, forward strand.
TGCCTGACCAGGTCCTCCACCGAGAGAACCACCTCCCGCTCCTCCCGAGGCGGGCGCGGCGGCACCCGCGGGGCGGCGGGCGCGGGCGCCGGGGCACGTACGCCGTAGAGCTGGGCGGGCGTCCAGCCGGCCGCCTCGATCTCGCCGGCGCGCGCACACGCCACCCGGTGGCCGGGCACGCCCACCGGCAGCAGCGCGGGCTCCGCCTCGACGCAGGCCGGGAGGGCGACCGGGCAGCGTGGCGCGAACGGGCAGCCGGGCGGGAGCGCCGCCGGAGACGGCGGGCTCCCCTCGATCGGCACCAGCGGCTGCTCCCGCCCGCGGTCCAGGCGCGGGATCGAGCCGAGCAGGCCCATGGTGTACGGCATGCGGGGGCGGTGGAAGACGTCGTCCACCGAACCGACCTCGACGGGCCGCCCGGCGTACATGACCAGGACACGGTCGGCGAACCCGGCCACCACCGCCAGGTCGTGGGTGATGATCACGATCGCCGCGCCGGTCTCCCGCTGAGCCTTCTTCAACACCTCCAGCACCTGCGCCTGGACGGTCACGTCGAGGGCGGTGGTCGGCTCGTCGCAGAGGATCACGTCGGGGTCGTTGGCGATCGCCATCGCGATCATCACGCGCTGGCGCATACCGCCGGAGAACTCGTGCGGGAAGGCCCGGGCACGCCGTACGGGGTCGGGGATGCCGACCAGGTCGAGGAGTTCGACGGCGCGCCGGGCGGCCTGCGCGGCGCCGATCCGCTGGTGGATCCGCACCGCCTCGGCGATCTGGTCGCCCACCCGGTAGACCGGGGTGAGGGCGGAGAGCGGATCCTGGAAGACCATCGAGACGGTCCTGCCGCGCAACGCGGCGAGAGCCTTCTCCGTGGCCCCCAGGATCTCCCGGCCCGCCAGCCGCACCGATCCGGTGACGCGGGCGTGCGGCGGGAGCAGACCCATCACGGCCAGCGCGGTGACGGACTTGCCGGAGCCCGACTCGCCGACGATGCCGAGCACCTCGCCGGGGTGAACCGCGTAGCCCATCCCCCGGACGGCGTGCACCGCCCCCGGGCCGGAGCCGAAGACGACGTCGAGGTCGCCCACCTCCAGGACGGGGGCGGGCCCGCGGGAACGCCCGGCGACCCCGTCGGCCCCGGCGGTCCGGGGCCGCCCGCCCGCGGCGTTCCCGCTCATCCGGCCGACCTCCGGGACGCGGGGTCGAAGGCGTCGCGCAGGGCGTCGCCGACCAGGTTCACCGCGAGCACGGTGACGACCAGCAGCCCGGCGCAGAACCAGAACGTCCAGGGGGCGTAGACGGCCGTCCCGGCCCCGTCGGCGATCAAACTGCCCAGCGAGACGTCGGGCGGCCGGATGCCGAACCCGAAATAGGACAGCGAGGTCTCGGTGAGGATCGCCACGCTGACGTTCAGCGTGGCGTCGACGACCAGCAGCGAGGACATGTTGGGGAGGATGTGCCGGAAGATGATCGTCGTCGGCGGCACCCCCATGAACCTGGCCGCCTTGACGAATTCCCGTTCCTTGAGCGACACGGTCATGCTGCGAACGATCTTCGAGGTGACCATCCACAGGAACAGGGCGAGCACCAGCACGAACAGCGGCCACCGGCCCTCCGGGAAGAGCGGTGAGACGATCGCCAGGATCAGGAAGGCCGGAAGCACCAGGAGCAGGTCGGTCACCCAGGTCAGCGAGCGGTCGGTCCAGCCGCCGAAGTATCCGGCGAAGGCGCCGACCACAGCCGCGAGCGCGGTGCCGGCCACCGCGGCGAGCAGCCCGACGACCAACGACTTCTGCATGCCGCGCAGCGTGACCGCGTAGACGTCGGCGCCGGTCTGGAGCGTCCCCCACCAGTGCCGGGCGGAGGGCGGCTGGAGGAAGGCCGTGAAGTCCTTGTCCGCGTACGTCCAGCGGGTGAGGTAGGGCCCGGCGAAGGCCAGCAGGAAGACCAGTGTCAGCAGTGCGAACCCGATCCGGCCCTGGGCCGAGCCGAAGAAGCGGCCCGCGACCACCCGCAGCCGTGAGGGCGTCTCGATCCTGTCGACGGCCGCCCGCTGCTCGGCGAGCTCCTCGTCGGCGATGCTCATCGGATCACCCCACCCGGACGCGCGGGTCGAGGACGGCGTGCAGCACGTCGAAGGCCAGCGAGGCCGCCAGCACCGCCAGCGCGGCCAGGCAGCTGATCGCCGCGACGGTGTTGACGTCGTTGGTGGAGACGGAGTCGACGAGCTGCTCGCCCATGCCGTGCCAACCGAAGATCTTCTCGGTGAAGGTGGTGCCCACCAGGAGCATGCCGAAGGTGAAGGCGAAGTAGGTGACCACGGGGATGAGCGCGGTGCGCAGCGCGTGCCGGGCGAGCGCGGTGCGGCGGCGCAGACCCTTGGCCATGGCCGTGCGGACGAAGTCGGCGCCGAGCACGTCGAGCATCATGTTGCGCTGGTAGCGGCTGTAGACGGCGACCAGGCCGAGCGAGAGCGACAGCGTGGGCAGCACCAGGTGCTGGAGCCGGTCGACCGCGTGGCGGACCGGGCCGCCCGTGAGGCCGGGGGTCGCCTCGCCGCTGACGAGGAAGATCTGCGCGCCGACCAGCCCGTTGAACCAGACCGCGCCGATGATCAGGATGTTGGCCAGCACCACCGTGGGCACCGCGAGGACGGCGAAGGAGGCGGCGGTCGTGAGCCGGTCGAACACCCCGTACTGCCGGACCGCGGCGCAGGCTCCGACGAGCACGCCCGTGACGCTGCCCAGGACCAGCCCGATCGTGATCAGCCGCAGTGTGACGCCGATCCGCCGCCCGAGGTCCTCACCGACCGAGCCGCCGGTCACGGTCTTGCCGAAGTCACCGCGGGCGACGCCGCAGGCCCAGGTCAGGTAGCGCTCCAGCAGCGGGATGCGGTCGTTGAGGTTGAGCTCGGTCAGGCGCGCGTCGATGACCGCCGGTGGGATCGGGGGGTTGCGGCCCTCGTAGTTGGCGCGCGGGTTGAGCGCGACGGCCGCCAGCATGTAGGCCATGCTCGTCGCCACGATGATCAGAACCAGGTAGTTCAGCAGCCTGCGGGCAAGGAACCCCGCCATCGTCCCTCCTCCGGCAGCCTCCTGCCGCCGATGGCCATCCTGCTACAGAAAGACACCGGTCGGCTGCATAGAGTACCGGATCGGAATACGAGATCTGGGGCAAGAGGCGACGCCCGCCGGATCCGATCCGTGTCACCGCCCGCGGACGAGCCCCGCGCGCCGGGGAACGCGCCCCCGCGAACAGACCCTCACACCGGGGAACGCACCCCCGCGAACAGACCCTCACACCGGAGAACGCACCCCCGCGAACGGGCCCTCACGCGTCCGGGTGGGCCCCGCCCGCCGACGGCTCCACGCCCGGCGGGCCCGGAACCCCGCAGGTCTCAGGCCCCGGCGAGCTCGTCCACCGCGGCGCGCAGGTCGGCGCTCGTGATGGTCGTCAGGTCGTCGGCGGTGGCGGTCGCGCCGCTCTGGGCGGCCAGGCGGACGTCCCTGCGCATGGCGGCGCGCTCGAACAGCGAGCGCGCGAAGCGGCCGTTGCCGAGGCCGTCGATCAGGCCTTCCTGGCACACCCAGGTGAAGACCTCGGTCAGGTCACGCCGGGCGGCGTCGTCGAACCGGTCGCCCGAGCCCTCGGCGAGCAGCACCGCGATCTCGGCGAGCTCGTGCGGAGCGTAGGAGGGGAACAGCACCCGCTGGTTGAACCGGCTGCCCAGGCCGGGGTTGGAGGCCAGGAAGGCGTCCATCTCCCGTTCGTACCCGGCAAGGATGATCACCAGCCGGTCGCGGTCGTCCTCGGCGCGCTTGAGCAGCGTCTGCACGGCCTCGGTACCGAAGGCGTCGCCACCCGAGTAACCGGAGTTGATCAGACTGTACGCCTCGTCGACGAACAGCACCCCGCCGAGCGCCCGGTCGACGAGCTCGTTCGTCTTGATCGCGGTCGCCCCGAGGTGCTGGCCGACCAGGTCGGCGCGCTGGGCCTCCACCACGTCGGGCTGGGCGAGCAGGCCCAGCGCGGCGAAGATGCGGCCCAGGATGCGGGCCACGGTGGTCTTGCCGGTGCCCGGCGGTCCGGCGAAGATGAAATGCCGCATCTGCGGCGGGGTGGGCAGACCGCGCTCCTGCCGCATCTTGGCCACCCGCAGTTGCGCGGCGATCGCGTGGACCTGCCGTTTGACGGGCTCCAGGCCGGCCATCCGGTCCAGGTCGGCGAGCGCCTCCTCCAGGGACGGGGTCTCCTGGTAACCCCGGTATCGGGCGGTGAGCTCGTCGAACGCCTTGACGACGTCGTGCTCGACCGTGGTCACCAGGTCCTCCGTGGTGGGCGAGCCGCCCGCCCCGACCACCCGGACGTCCCTGGCCTGGGCGGCCGCCTCCACCAGGCTGCGGACGAACCGGGCGTTGCCCAGCTCGTCGACCAGCGCGCGCCGGTGGACGTCGTCGAACCTGGCCAGCAGCGCGGACCTGGCGCCACCGGTCATCCGGTCGCCGCGCCGCGACTGCAGCAGCTCGGTGATCTCCAGCAGCTCCCCCGGAGCGTAGCTGGGGAAGCGCACCCGGGTGGAGAAGCGGCTGGACAGGCCGGGGTTGGAGGTCAGGAAGGCGCCCATCTCCTTCTCGTATCCGGCCAGGATGATGATCAGCCGGTCGCGGTCGTCCTCGGCGCGCTTGAGCAGCGTCTGCACGGCCTCCGCGCCGAAGCGGTCGGGCTGGCCGTCGCCGGAGTTGATCAGGCTGTACGCCTCGTCGACGAACAGCACCCCGCCGAGCGCCCGGTCGATCAGCTCGTTCGTCTTGATCGCGGTCGCCCCGAGGAACTCTCCCACCAGGTCGGCCCGCTGGGCCTCCACCACGTAGGGGGTCTCCAGCAGACCGAACGCGTAGAAGATCTTCGCGACGGTCCTGGCGACGCTGGTCTTGCCGGTGCCGGGCGGGCCGACGAAGACGAAGTGGCGCATGGGCGGCTCGGTGGCGTACCCCGCCTCCCTGCGCAGCCTGGCCGCCTCGATCGAGGCGGCGATCGAGCGGACCTGCTCCTTCACCGGGACCAGGCCGATCATGGCGTCCAGCTCGCCGAGCGCCTCCTCCACCGAGATCGGCGGCGGCCCGGCGCGCTCGCCGGAGCCCGGGGCCGGGGACGCGTGCCCGCCCTCGCGGACCCGGTGCCCGGCCTGCTGCTGCTCCCCCGCGACCACCGCGGCCCGCACCCGGCGCGCCTGGAGGAAGCGGTGGACGAGCACGGCGGCGGCCGCGGCGTACGCGACCCAGATGGCGACGGCCGGCGCCGACGCGGCGAAGAGCGCGCCGAGCACGGCGGCCGCCAGGCCCGCGGGCGCCAGTGCCATGGCGGTGGTCGACCACGGGGGGACCCAGCGGATGAGATGCGCGGCCACGCCGGCCAGGGGGCCGAGGACCATCAGCGCGGTGATGATCGGCGAACTCCAGCCGTACCCGTTCCGCAGGAGTGTGAGCGCCGCGAGCCAGGTGAACACCACCAGCACGGTGGCGGCGGCCCGGGGGAAGCGCAGGGTCAGCGCCGCGAAGGAGAGAAGCGTCAGGGTGACGAAGAACGTGGCGAGGGGCGACCAGCCCGCGCCGAACGCCAGCACGACCGCTGCGATCAGCACCCCGACGTAGATCAGCCTGCGCAGGGGCGGAGAGAGCCGGAAGTAGCCCAGTCGCACCTGCTCGAACAGATCCCGTGCCGCCGCGCGCCCCGCCGGCCGGGCCCTGCCGGATTCCCGCATCACGCCTCCCCGGTCCGCCCCCGGTTATACCGCACCGGGAAGTCGATTGCGCGTGCCTGAGCGCCGCGCCACGCCGTTGCGCGACCATGATCCGATATATGGAAGAGATGGATGAACGTCACCATCCAGGCAGCAACCTCCGGTCCGGCGTTCCGCCGCCCGCCGGGCGCTTCCCGGCACCGCGACCTCTGCCCTCCGCCGGGGCGGCCGACCGGCCCGGCAGGGGAATGTCACCGCCGGGCAAGGCCGTCCCGGAAAGCCCTCACCGGGCACCGGACCGGCGCAGAACGAGACCGATCAGAGCAGGAAGATCGGAGCAGGACGGCGCAGAGCGAGACCACCCGGAGCGGTGTATGACGCTTCAGGAGCTTCCGGGCGGTCCGGAGGCGGTTCAGCGGCGGTTCAGCGGCGGCGGGAGCGGCCCTGGTGGCGACCGGGGTAGTCGCCGACCACGACCTCCTTGGGGGTGATCCGCAGCAGGTCGGCCTCGGTGTCGCCGACGGCGATGCCGCGAACCTCGGCCCAGAAACGGCGGCCCCTCGGGTCGGCGACGAACACCGCCACCCTCGGGTCCCGCTCGACGGCCGCCCAGGCGTCGGAGGCGGCGATCAGACGTAGCTCGCCGTTCGGAGCGACCGAGCTGACGGCGCCGACGGCCAGCGCGCGCGGCCCGGTGGGGTCGGCGTAGGCGAGGACCACTCCCCGCCCGTGGGTGAAGGCCGCGCGTACCTCGCCGCTGAGCCCCACCGGCGGTCCCGCGTCGCCCGGCAGGCGGTCCCCGCAGCTCTCGCACATGACGAGAGACGCGCGCCACGGTCCCGGAGCGCCCCGCCACCAGGCCCGTACCGACCTGACCGCGAACACCCCCACCGGCACGGCCGGCAGCACGGTTCCGGCCCGCCAGGCCCACTCACCGGCGGACGAACCGATCCCGGACGCGGAGAGAACGGCCGCCGCGCCGAGCAGGAGCGCCGACGCGACCGGCAGGGCGAGCGCCACGGCCAGCCCGCGATCCGCGGCCAGCGCCTCGACGGCCATGGGGACCGCCCCGTCCAGTCCGCGGAGACGGGCGAACACCCAGCCGAGGGCGAACGGCGTGGCCAGCGCGGCCACGGCCCAGCGCCGGTCGTCCAGGACGAGGGCGGCGCACGCGGCCACCGCGGGCACCGACCAGGCCCGGCCCGCCACCAGCCAGAGCGTGACGTCGGTGTCGCGCCGGGCCGTGCGGTCGCCGCGGACGGCGGCGAAATGGCCCAGCGCCCTGACCGGCCGCCCGCACCAGGCCTCGGCCAGCACCCGCAGCACGAGCACGGCGACGCCGTTGAAGAGCACCGACCCGGCGAGGGCCGCCCAGACCCCGCCCGGCGGGCCGGGCACCGGGCCGGGGGCGAGCGACGGGAACGCCGGGGGCAGGGTCGCGATCGCCGCGACATACGCGGCCACGGAGACCAGGCTGACCGACACCGACACGGCGAGCCACAGGTCTCGGGTGAACATGCCGGGCACGTACGGCCAGAGCCTGACCCGGTGCGACTGCCTCAGGGTGATCACCAGGACGGCGACGAGCGCCAGCCCCCCGCCGATCCTCGCCTCGGCGGCCAGGCCGGCCCCGAAGGCCGCCGCGCAGACCGCGACCAGCGCCGCGGCGAGCAGGACGCGGGTCTGCCGGGACCACGCCTCCAGGGCGTGTCTGGTCCGGCCCGTCTCGCGGGGGTCGACCGGCCAGGCGGGGTCGTGGTGGCCGCGCGGGCGCCTCCAGCGCAGCGCGACCAGGCCGAGGTTGATCCTGGCACCGGGATGGTCCGGCGTGCGGCGCAGCGCGTCGCGGTAGGCGGCCTCCGCGTGCCGGTACTCGCCGCGCAGCAGCGCGAGGTCCCCGACGAGGACATGCGGATCGGGCTCCTCGGGCGCGTAGCGGACGGCCCTGGCCGCCTGGGCCCGTGACTCGCGCCAGCGTCCCGGCACCCGGCGCAGGGCCGTCCCCAGGCGCATCCGCGCGGCCCACGACCCCGGCGCCAGCCGCACGGCCTCCTCGGCGGCCGCCACGGCCTCGGCGTCACGGCCGAGCCGTTCGAAGGCGAGGCTGGCCAGGCGGTACCCCCAGTCGGCCCCGATCTCGGCCCGCGGATCGAGGTCCACCGCCCTGCGGGCGGCCTCCAGCGCGGCCTCCGGCTGACCGTCCCCGAGCCGGGCGGCGGCGACGGCGCACCAGTACCGGGGACCGCCGGGATCATGCGGGGGATCCTCGGAGCCGTCCGGACCCCGGGAGGGCCTGCCGAGGCCGCCCGGGTCACGGGGAGACCCCGGGGAGTCGCCACCTCCCCGCACAGGCCGCCGAGGGCCGCCCGAGTCGTGCCGGGACTCCCGGGGGTCGTCATACCTCCGCGGAAGCTCCCGGGAATCGCCGGATCCGCGCGCGGATCGCGCGGGACCGCCCGAGTCGTGCCGGGGCGGGATCCACCCGGGACCCGGCCCGTCGGGCCCGCTCACCACCGTGGCTCACGGGCCTCGCGCTGACTCCCCACGACCGCAATGGTGGGTGTGAGGTCACCGTTTTGCCTAGACGGCGGTATAGGGCTGTATCTCTCTAGAGAGGTCGCGCGCGAGATCGCGGGGTTCGCATGCCGGATCGGGCGAATCGCCCCATGCGGGCCCATCCGGTGCCGGACTTCGCCTAAGCTGCGACGCATGTCCGTCCAGGCCGGAGATTTCTGAGCTCTTATGATCACTGTCGGTGTCGCGGCCGGAGCCAGGCGTGCCGAAGACGATCCGCGGGCGTACGGGGCCGGCCGGTGGTCGATCCTGGCCCTCCTCTGCTTCAGCCTGCTGCTGATCACGGTGGACGCCACGGTGCTGCACATCGCGGTGCCCGCGCTGACCGCGGCGCTCGAACCGTCGTCGGTGGAGCTTCTGTGGATCATCGACGTCTACTCGCTGGTGGTCGCCCCGCTGCTGCTGACCTTCGGCACGCTCGGCGACCGCTACGGGCGAAAACGCCTGGTCCTGGCCGGTTACCTGGTGTTCGGCGCCGCCTCGGCGGCGGCCGCGTTTGCCCCCTCGCCCTCGGCGTTGATCGTCGCACGCGCGTTCCTGGGCGTCGGCGGAGCGATGATCATGCCGGCCACCCTGTCCATCATCCGGCAGGTCTTCACCGACCGGCGGGAACGCGCGTTCGCGCTGGGAGTGTGGAGCGCGGTGGCGGCGGCCGGCGCGGCGGTCGGGCCGATCGTCGGCGGGCTGCTCGTCGAGCACGCCTGGTGGGGCGCCGTCTTCCTGGTCAACATCCCCATCCTGCTGGTCCTGCTGCCCGCCGGGGCCGGGATCCTGCCCGACTGCCGCGAGCGCGCCGTCCACCCGTGGGACGCCCCGAGCGCGCTGCTGTCCGTCCTCGGGATTCTGGGTGTGGCCTTCGGCCTGAAAGAGGCGGGGTCCGGGCACCCCGGCGGAGCGGTCGTGCTGCTGTGCGGGGCCGGGCTGCTCGCCTGGTTCGTCCGCAGGCAGCGGCGGCTGGCCTTCCCCCTGCTCGACCTCGGCCTGTTCCGGCGGCGGGCGTTCTGCGCCGGGGTCGGCGGCGTGCTGCTGACGGTCTTCTCCCTGGTCGGGCTGGAGCTCATGCTGGCCCAGTACCTGCAGCTGGTGCTCGGTGACAGTCCGCTCCAGGCCGCGGTGCGCATGCTGCCGCTGATGGTCGCCGCGGTAGCGGGCGGTCTGGCCGGCGCGCGGCTGCTGCGCCGGTTCGGGCTGCGGGCCACGATGTCGGGCGGCCTGGCGCTGACCGCCCTGTCACTGGCCCCCACCCTGACCTGGGGCACCGAGTGCCACCCCGTGGCGCTGGCCCTGTGCTTCATCGGGATCGGTTTCGGCATCCAGGTGACCCTGCTGGCCGCCTCCGACACGATCATGTCCTCCGTCCCCGAGTCCCGCGCGGGCGGCGCCGCCGCGATCGAGGAGACCTCCTACGAGCTCGGCGCCGGGCTCGGGGTCGCGGTGCTCGGCACGATCACCGCGGTCGTGTACGCGCCCGCGCTGGCCCCGGTCCGGGGAGTCCCGGCCGCGGAGATGACGCAGGCCCGCCAGTCCCTCGCCGGCGCCGCGCACGCCGCCCAGGAGGTCGGCGGACCTGCCGGGAGAGCCCTGCTGGAGGCGGCCCGGGTGGCGTTCGTCAGCGGTCTGCACTCGACCATCCTGGTCAGCGTGTTCCTGCTCGGCGCCACCGCGGCGGCCGTGGCCCTGCTGGTCCCCCGCCGGTCCGGCCCCGACGGGGGCGGCTCGCCGCACGAGAACGCGGCGGAGGCCGCCCTCCGCGAGAGGTGACCCTCCCGGCCGTGAAACGGCCCGGAGCCGGGTGGTCCGCCACCCCGCCTGACACCGGCCCACCGCCCCGCCTGACGGCCGGGGGAAGCGCTCCGGCCACCCACCGTGGAAGGTTTGGGCGGTCCGCGTTCGGTCATCTATCGGTCGAGCGTGGGTAAAAAACGGGGGATCTCATCAGAATGAGGAACCGTGCGACGAACCCTTCATGATCTTTCCTCCCTGGCCGCGAGGCTGGGTGTGGGCGGGATCTTCTTCGCCAACGGCTGGCACAAGCTCGAAGCGGGCCTGACCGCCACCGCCGGGCAGTTCGCCGCGCTGGAGGCCCCCGCTCCCGGTGTGTGGGCCGCCGTCACGATGCTGACGGAGCTGATCGGTGGAGCGCTGCTGGTGGCCGGGTTCGCCGTCCCCGTGTGCGGGCTGCTGCTGTTCGCCGAGGCGCTCGCCGTGTTCGTCGTGGCCAGCGGCGAGGCGGGCCTGCCGCTGACCGGGGGCGACGTCAAGCTGATCGTGGCGCTCGGCGCGGCCTCCATCCTGCTCGCGGTCGGCGGCGCCGGCCGCCTGTCGGTCGACCACATGGTGGTGATCAAGCGCCGCGAGGCCGAGGCCGCCGAGGACTTCGCCGCCGAGGCCGAGGCCGACGACGTCATCGCCGCGCTCCGCGAGCCGGAGACCACCGCGCCGCCCGCCCCCGGGAGGACCGCCGGCGCGGAGAAACCCGCGCGTCCCGCCCCACCGTCCACGGGGGGATCCCCGAAGCCACCTGCCACTCCGAGGACGCCGGGCACCTCGGACGCCCCGGAGACCTCGACGGCCTCGAAGAACCCAGAGGGCGCCCTGAATCCGGAGAGCACCGTCGACACCGCGGAGTTCCCGCCCGTCCTCCGTCCCGAGGCCCGTACCCGCCGCGGCGCGGCCCCCGCGCGGGCCGCCGTCCCGAAGCCCGGCAAGACGAGTGACACCCTTGTGGCGGGCAAGAAAGACAATCCGCCCCAGAGCTAGACGATCCGCCCTACGCCGGATTGCGCGGTTCCACCAGGCGCGGTCCGCCCGTACGACGCGGTGGCAGGACCGCCCGGTATGCCGCGGCGGCGTGCGGGAGCTTCCGGTCTTGACGGGACACCGAACGCCCTCTTAACTTTTCCTCGATTCGACCTGTTAGCGCTCACACGCCCCCCCGACCGCTCACACGCCCCCCACCACCTCGGTTCACCCTCTTCCTCGCACATCACCGCCTCACCCTCCCTCAAATTGTTAGCGTTAACATTGGAGGCCCCCCGTGAGACGACACTGGCCGCTGCTCATGGCGGCGACCCTGGTCGCGAGCCTGCTCGCCGGGCAGCCCGCGCTGGCCGCGGACGGCGATCCGATACCACCTGGCGCGACGGTCGAGCAGTTCGACCGCGACACCCTGGGTCCGGGCTGGGAGGTCCTGGCCCAGGACGCGGAGCACTGGTCGCTGACCGAGCGGCCCGGCACGCTCCGCGTCCGTTCCCTGACCGGTGACACCTGGCAGAACACCAACACCGCCAAGAACCTCTTCATGACCGACATCCCCACCGGCGACTTCGAGGTGGTCACGAAGGTCACCGCGCCCGTCGCGCTCGACTTCCAGAGCGCGGGCATCCTGGCCTGGCAGGACTGGGACAACTACGTCCGGGCCGGGCTGGCGCACGTCGGGTCGTCCGGGGGTGTCGTCATCGAGACGGACACCGAGGTCGGGGCCGCGTTCACCGCGAAGTTCGCGGCCCGGACCGGTTCCACGGGTGAGATCCTCAAGCTCGCCAGGACCGGCGACACCTTCACCTCCTCCTACTGGGACGGCTCGGCGTGGGTGCAGGCCTCCCAGGTCAGCGCGGACATCGACGTCAAGCAGGTCGGCCTGTTCGCCCTGTCCGCGCAGAACGGCACATCCGTCACGGCCGACTTCGACTACGTCGCCGTGCGCGCCGCGAAGGGCGAGGCGGTCGTTCCCGAGGGACGCTTCACGCTGCGGCCCGCGGCCGGGGACCCGTACCTCACGACCGGCAAGGGCGGCGTGGTGCGGACCGCGCCCGTGGTTGCGACGAGCCTGGCGGTGACCGCGGAGAGGCGCGGCGAGGGTGTCGCCCTCAAGGACGCCTCCGGCGGCTACCTGCATGTGACCGGGGACGGCACCCTGCGGGTGGGTGCCGCGGGCTCCGGGGACGAGGTCTTCCGGCTCCTGGACGCCGGGGGCGGCAAGGTCCGCCTCGCCTCGGGTGAGCGGTACGCGACGGTCCGCGACGGCGTGCTGGCCGTCACCGCCACGGCGCCGGGCGAGGCCGCGCGCTTCCGCGTCGAGCGCTACGCCGCGGACGACGGCACGCTCAAGGTCGACACCCGCGCCGCGGGCACCAAGGTCAGCGAGAACCTGTACGGCGTGTTCTACGAGGACATCAACCACGCCGCCGACGGCGGGCTCTACGCCGAACTCGTGGAGAACCGGTCCTTCGAGTTCGACGCGACGGACAACCGGAGCTACACCGGCCTGACCGCCTGGAGCAAGGCCGAGCGCGGGGGCGCCACGGGGACGATCGCCGTGAGCGGGACGGAGCCGCTCAACGAGAACAACCGCAACCACCTGGCGATCGAGATCACCTCGGCGGGTACCGGCGAGGCGGCGGGCGTGGGCGTCCGCAACGACGGCTTCAACCGCGGCATCCCCCTGAAGAAGGGGAAGAAGTATGACTTCTCCTTCTGGGCGCGGCGCACCGAGAGCCACGGCGCCCCGGTGACCGTCTCGGTGGAGAGCGCCGACGGCACGACCGTGTACGGCGGCGCGCGCGTGAAGATCGCCTCGAACTCCTGGGCGAAGTACACCGCCACGATCACCGCGCGTGAGACGACCGACGCCGGGCGCCTGGCCGTGCTGGCGGGCGGCACCGGCCGCGTGTCCATGGACATGATCTCGCTGTTCCCGCGTGACACGTTCAAGGGCCGTGAGAACGGCATGCGCAAGGACCTCGCGGAGACGATCGCCGAGCTGAAGCCGCGGTTCCTGCGCTTCCCCGGCGGCTGCGTCACCAACGTCGGCACCTACGACCCGTACTCCGACAAGCAGGACCGGCGCCGCATCTACCAGTGGAAGGAGACCATCGGCCCGGTCGAGGAGCGGCCGACCAACTTCAACTTCTGGGGCTACAACCAGTCGTACGGCATCGGGTACTACGAGTACTTCCAGTTCGCCGAGGACCTGGGGGCCGAGCCGCTGCCCGTGGTCTCGGTCGGCGTCAACGGCTGCGGCGAGAACCGGCCGCTGACCGACGGGACCAAGCTGGCCCGCTGGGTGCAGGACACCCTCGATCTCATCGAGTTCGCCAACGGCGACGTGAAGACGACCTGGGGCGCCAGGCGTGCCGCGCTGGGCCACCCGAAGCCGTTCGGGCTCGACTACATCGGCCTCGGCAACGAGGAGATCTACGAGGAGTTCTTCACCAACTATCCGAAGTTCGCCTCGGCGATCCGGGCGAAGTACCCGGACATCAAGATCATCAGCAACTCGGGGCAGACCTCGCAGGGCGCCTGGTTCGACCGCATGTGGGAGTTCTCCCGGCAGCAGGGCGCCGACCTGGTCGACGAGCACTACTACAACAACCCCGACTGGTTCCTGGCCAACGACCGGCGTTACGACTCCTACGACCGCAACGGGCCGAAGGTGTTCGTCGGCGAGTACGCCTCGCGGGGCAACACCTTCTACAACGCGCTCACCGAGGCCGCCTACCTGACCGGCGTCGAGCGCAACTCCGACGTCGTCGAGCTCGCCTCGTACGCGCCGCTGCTCGCCAACGTCGACTACGTCGACTGGAGCCCCGACCTGATCTGGTTCGACAACGACCAGCTCTACGGCTCCCCCAGCTACCACGTCCAGCGGATGTTCTCCCGGAACGTGGGCGACACCGTGCTGCCCAGTACCTACGACGGGGACGCGTCGCCGGTGGCGGACATCACGGGCGGCATCGGCCTCGGCTCGTGGAACACCCAGGTCCGCTACGACGACGTCAAGGTGACCGACGCCTCCGGGAACGTCCTGTTCGGCGACGACTTCTCGGCCGGCGCGGGCAGGTGGACGCCGGGGGCGGCGGGCACCTGGAAGGTCGAGGACGGCGCCTACGTCCAGTCGGCCACCGTCGAGGACGCCCGGTCGACGGCGGGCTCGGCCGACTGGTCGAACTACACGCTGGAGGCCACCGCCCGCAAGATCGGCGGCTCCGAGGGCTTCCTGGTGATGTTCGGCGTCAAGGGCACCGGCGACTACTACTGGTGGAACCTGGGCGGCTGGAACAACACCCAGTCGGCGGTGGAGAAGGCGACGGGCGGTGCCAAGTCCAGCATCGCGACGAGCGCCACGACGATCGAGACCGGCCGCGACTACCGCATCAAGATCCAGGTGAGCGGGCGGAAGATCACCACCTGGCTGGACGGCCGGAAGGTCAACGAGTTCACCGACGTCTCCGGCCGCGTCGCGCCGCTCTACCAGGTGGTCACCCGGGACGACGGCACCGGGGACGTCGTGCTGAAGGTCGTCAACGCCCGGCCCGAGACCGTGCGCACCACGGTCGACCTGGGCGGGACCGGCGTCTCCGGCAAGGCCACCGTCACCTCCCTCACCTCGGGGGCCCTGACGGACGTCAACTCGCTCGGCGAGCCCGACAAGGTCGCGCCGGTCGAACGGTCCCTGACCGGCTTCGGGCCGTCGTTCGCCTACGACTTCCCGGCGCACTCGGTGACCTTCGTCCGGCTCGGCACCGAGGAGCGGGCCAGGACCACCGTCACCGCCAAGGCGTCGCCGTCGCAGGCGGAGCCCGGCGAGAAGATCACGGTGCGCGCCGAGGTCGACGGGGCCGGGAAGCGCCCCGGGGCCGGGCCATCGGGCCTGGTGAGCGTCCTGGCCGACGGCGTCGCCCTCGGGGAGGGCACCCTGGACCGCCGGGGCCGGGCCGAGGTCGCCGTCGGCGAGCTGCCGGCCGGTCGCCACACCCTCACGGTCTCGTACGCCGGGGACCGTTCCTTCGCCGGGAGCAGCACCACCGTGACGGTGGTGGTCAAGCCCGGGTGAGCCCGGCGGCCTGATCGGGGCCGCGGGCGGTGTGATCGTTTCTTTTCCGCTCCCGTCGGGTAAGGAGAACGGACCGGACCGCCCGGCCCCGGCCGGCGCGGACCCGGTACGGTGCGCGGGCGACCGGCGATCCCGGGAGGCCGCCGTCCGGGCCGGACGAGACCACCGTGTCGTCGCGGTCCCGGCGGGAGCCGTCATCTACGCTCTGCGCATGATCCACTGAAGATAGGGGGCTTCCGTGGCGGAGGAACTGGCCGGACTTACGGGCCTGCTGTACGAGATCGGCCTGCTCAAGCGGTACAAGCGCACGGGCTGGCTGATCGCGGGGGTCCGGGATCCGGAGAGCATCGCCGATCACTCGTTCCGGACGGCGATCATCGCGAGCGTGATCGCGGCCCTGGAGGGCGGCAATCCCGAACGGGCGGCCTTCATGAGCCTGTTCCACGACACCCAGGAGACGCGGATCACCGACATTCCCTACCTTGGCAAGCTCTATCTGAAGCCGGCCCCGAACGAGGAGGTCACCGCCGAGCAGGTGCGCGACCTGCCGGAGCGCGTGGCGGAGATGGTGAGCGGCGCGGTCGGCGAGTACGAGGAGAAGGCGAGCCTCGAAGCCGTCTGCGCCCGCGACGCCGACAAGCTGGAGTGCCTGATCCAGGCCGTCGAGTACCGCGAGCAGGGCCATCAGAACGTCCAGCCGTGGATCGACAGCTCCCTGGCCGCGCTGCGGACCCCGTCCGCCAAGCGCCTCGCGGACGAGGTGCTCCACACGGGCTCGCTGGAATGGGTGGCCCGCGTCCTCAACGGCGACCGGGAAGACTGACGGGGCAGGCAGGGCAGGCGCCACACGCTCCGGGCTCCGGTGAGCGAGCCGTCCACGTCCCCGGTGCCCGAGCCGGACGCGCCCGCACGCGTCCGGCCGCGGCGTCCCGGGCGCGGACCCCGGCGGACCCGCGGGGCACCGCACCTGTCCGGAACCGCACGTCGCCGCGCGCGTCCGGGACCGGCCGGCGGCCACCGCCCGGGGCTCTGCGGCGCTCACACCTCGAAGCGGGCCACGCGGCGGAGCCTGTTCATCGCGTCCAGGACGGCGACCTTGTACGACGACGGAGTGCCCCGTCCCGTTGAGCACCGCCACGTGGTTGCGCGAACTGGCCGCGGATCACGTCGATCTCCCGGCCGATCACGTGCTGGGTGCGGATCCCCAGGCCGGTCGCGGTGATCTCGTCCTTGACCCGGTAGCTCTGGCCGTACCTACCGCGCCGGTTGAGGCCGGTCAGGTGGAGAACGGCCTCGCGCAGCGTCTTGGAGGGGATGGTGCCGGTGTTGATGCGCACCCCACCGATCATGTTGCGCCGCTCGACGAGCGCGGCGCGCCGTTCGAGTTTCGCCGCGGCGATCGCGGCCTTCCGCCCGCCCGGCCCAGAACCCAGAACAAGGACGTGAAAATCCCACATGAGGCCCGGTCTGAACGCCGGGGGCGTTCCCGGCCGGATGCGTGCCGGTCCGGGTGCCGGCGGTTCGCGTTCCGTCTTGTTACCGGTGTCTCACACGCTCATCCCGACCCGGTCCACGATCGCGTTCGCACCCTCCTGGCGGGCGCAGTGCGCACAGCAGTACCAACGCCGGTCGGCCTCGACGCCGTGCCCGACGATCCGGACCCCGCAGTGCTCGCAGATCGGCGCCATCAGCTGGATGGCGCACTCGAAGCTGTCGAAGACGTGCACCTTCCCCTGGGCGTGCACCTCGAAGCTCATGTCGTAGTCGTTGCCGCAGACCTCACACTGAGCCATGTTCTCCCCCGAAGGACGTCGGTGTCGGCGGGCCGGCCCCCGGCCCGCCAGGGGGGTTGTTCACTACCCTGACCTGTGAAAGGACGATTAGGTCCTTTCAGTAGTCTCCCACGGTCCTTTCTCCGCAACCGTAAGGCTCGCCAGTTTCCGGGCGGCGGCCACCACCCGGCGGGCGGTCACCCGCTCCGGCCACCGGCCACGGGCAGCCGCCCGTGGCCGGAAGCGCGAGAGCGGCGGAACCCGCTCAGGACAGCACCGCGAAGACGATCACAGCGGCCAGCAGGGCGGACACCGCCACGGCGGCCAGGGTGAACGGGATCGGCCGGCGGCGCGGCCCGCGTGCCACGAGGAGGTGGCGGTTGTCCTCGATCCACCGGCCCAGCCTCGGCCAGGCGTACGGGAGCGCCGGATGGGCCAGGCCCACCTCGTCTCCCCGCCGGACGATCAGGGGGCCGAACGCCTCGACGATCCGGTCCTCGGGGATCCTGGCCCGCCGGAGCGCGAACCCGCCGTCGGCGGCCAGGGTGACGAGCCGGAGGAACACCCGGGACGCGAGTTCGCGCCCGGCCGGGTCGAGCGCCGCGTAGGCCTCCTCGGCCACGGCGCCCAGCCCGGGGTCGTCGCACGGCGTGCGCAGCCGCGCCGCCACGTCGCCGCCCGCGGCGAGCAGGGTGTCCACGCCTGGCGCCCCGCCCGGCCCGTCCCCCGGAAGCCGGCGCTCCGCGTCCCCCGCGGGCAGTGCGTCCGCGGCGGGCGCCCCGCCCGGCCCGTCCCCCGGAAGCCGGGGTTCCGCGTCCCCCGCGAGCAGGGTGCTCAGCAGGTCGCGGGCGGTGGGCCGGGCGTGGGGGTCCTTGGCCAGCGCGGCGGAGACCAGGGAGCGGAGCGGGCCGGGGAGCGGGCTCAGGTCGGGGTCGACGGACAGGACGCGGTGCATGACGGCGCCCAGGCTCGGCGCCGCGAACGCGTCCTCGCCGGTCGCGGCGTAGAGCACGACCGCACCCCAGGCGAACACGTCGGCCGCGGCGTCCCCCGGCTCCCCGGTGAACACCTCGGGTGCCGTGTAGGCGGCGGTGCCGGCTCTGAAACGCGGCGAGACCGGTACCGCCGCCAGGACGGACGCCATCCCGAACCCGGTCACCCGGGGACCGTCGGGCCCGAGCAGCACGGTGTCCGGCGTGAGGTCGCGGTGGACCACGCCCGCGCCGTGGATCGCGGCCAGCGCGGTGACCACGGCGGTGGCCAGGTGGCGCAGGTCGTCGCCCCGGAAGGTCCGGTCGGCCCGGCGCAGGCTGGGCCCCGGCACGTACTCGCTGACGATGTACGGCCGGGGTCCCCCGAAGTCGGCGTCGAGCACGCCCGCCGTGCAGGCGGGCGGGACGCGACGGGCGGCGGCGACCTCCCGGCGGCACCGCTCGCGTAGCACCGGGTCGCCGGAGAGCGGCACCCTCGCCGGGCCGCGCCACAGGTCACCGTGCAATGTCTTCAGCGCCACCCGCCGCCCGGCGGCGTCGTAGGCCTCGTAGACCACGCCCCGCCGGCCTGTCCCCAGGCGGCCGGCGAGCCGGTACGGACCCAGCCGCCACGGATCGCCCTCGATCAGTACCTCCACCACTCTCATGCGGTGTTGGATGCGGATCTGCGAGAAAAGGTTGTTTTTAACCAGGACAAACGTTGCGATACGGAAGGTCGTTCAGGTAGGTGCGCCACTCCTGCCGCGACAGGGTACGGCCCGCACGCTCACAGACCGCCCGGGCGATCACCTCCGGCTGGATCGGATACTCCGTCAGGGTGCCGGCCGAGTCCACGACGACCAGCCGGGACCCGTCGGCGCTGAAGGCCAGGGACCGGAAGTCACCGGTCTGGGTCGCGATCGCCGGGCCGAGGCGCTGCCCGGTCGCGACGTCCCACAGGGCCACCGACCGGTCGCCGACGGCGGCGGCGATCACGTCGCCGCGGGGCGAGTAGG
Organism: Streptosporangium fragile; assembly: GCF_039534445.1. Lineage (NCBI taxonomy): Bacteria > Bacillati > Actinomycetota > Actinomycetes > Streptosporangiales > Streptosporangiaceae > Streptosporangium > Streptosporangium fragile. The sequence continues at coordinate 148,977 of NZ_BAAAVI010000009.1, forward strand.
CCAGGCCGGGCTTGGTGGTCATCCCGCCCCGGATGAGGGAGCCCACCCGGGTCCTGTCGCCCGTCTCGAAGACGGACATCCGTCCGACCTGGTCGACGGTGGCGAAGCGGGCACCGTCCTTGCTGAAGGCGATCGCGACGGTCGGGATGCTGACGGTGGGCGAGCCGTAGGTGTCGCCGAACGGTTCCCCGGTGGAGGCGTCCAGCAGCCGGTGCTCTCCTCCGGCGACCGCGATGGACCTGCCGTCCGGGCTGAAGACCAGCGCCTCGACGGGGTCCTGGGGCCGGGACCAGCGCAGCCGGCCGCTGGGCACGTCCCAGACGTGGATCTCCCCGCCGGGTTCGACGTCGACGTCGTGGTAGAGGGTGTAGGTGGCCAGCGCGGTGCCGTCGGGGCTGATCCCCGCGGCGGTCGTCGTGCCCTCGCGGCGGGTGGCGACGGCGGTGACCTGCTTGAAGGTGGAGAGGTCCCAGACGGTCAGCCGGGAGCTCTCCACGCCGCCGTTGACCACCAGCTGGCGGCCGTCGGCGCTGAAGGCCATGTCGAAGTAGTAGTCGGCACCACCGGGACCGGTGTCCAGGGAGGCCAGGCGGGTGCGCCGCCGCACGTCCCGGATCACGACCTCGTCCGCCCCGGCTTCCCGGGAGGCCAGCAGGCGCCCGTCGGGGCTGAGCTGCGCCCAGCGGGTGCCGGGCCCCTTCAGGGTGACCGGCATGGTCAGCGTGGTGATGTCGAGGGTCGTCACCGAATCCTCGGTCAGGTAGCGCAGTGTGCGCCCGTCCGGGTCGAAGGCCACGACGGGCAGGAACGCGTCGATCTTCTGGGTGAGCAGGATCCGGCCGTCCGCGACCCGCCAGACCCGCAGGGCCGTGTCGGTCGCCGAGGCCAGGAAGAGCCCGTCGGGGCTGAAGACGAGGTCCTCGACGGGGGCCTCCTCGAAGGTGCGGCCGAGGTTCGCCCCGGTGACGGCGTCGCGCAGCTCCAGTTTCCTGCCGCGCGCGACCACGACGGTCTTGCTGTCCGGGCTGTAGGCGACGCGCAGCCCGCAGCTGCCGCAGCGGGCGCCCAGCGGGGTCTTGCGCATGTCGTCCAGGGTGTAGGCGACCGGATCCCCCTCCAGGTCACCGACGGCGAGGGCACGCCCGTCGGCCGAGACGTCGAAGTGGGAGCCCGCGACGGACGGGAACCGGGTCGTGCCGGTGGTGAGGTTCCAGACCGTGAGGCTCTGCCCCTGGGTGACCATGAGCCAGTCCTCCGACTGGCCGAAGAACGCCTCGGTGTCGCCGCCCGAGTTGCGCCCCTGGACGGTGAGGACGTCGCCGGTGGGCTTGCCCGTCGACACGTCCCAAACCTTCAGCTCCGTGTCGGCGATCACCGCGAGGAGCTTGCCGCTCGGGCTCAGCGCGACCGAGCGCAGGTCGTCGCCGAGACCGCCGAAGCCGCCGACGCGCTTGCCGGTCCGCACGTCCCAGACGCGCGCCTGGCCGTCGCTCGCGCTGACGAGCGTGCGCCCGTCGCGGCTGAGCGCCCGGAGAATCTGTATCCCGGCGGCCGGATCGTGGAAGGTCGCCGTCTCCCGTTGGGTCAGCGACCCGGTCAGGCTCGCCCTGGCCTCGGTCACCGGGGCCAGCCGCCAGGCGGCGACGCTGAGCAGCATGGCCGTGACCGGCTCGGAGATCCGCAACGTGTCGGCGGTCGCGGCGAGCCGGCCGGCCGCCGCTTGGTCCCGCTGGGAGGCGATGGTGGCGTTGCGCGCCTCGGCCACCCTGCTCTGCTGCACCGCGAACGTCCCGGCGAGCAGCGCGGCCACCAGCAGCACGGCCAGCGTGGCGGAGAGCAGCCGGCCGCGGCGGGCACGGCGCCGGGTGAGGGCGGCGCCCGCCTCCAGGAAGTCGCGCTCGACCGGGCTGAGCGTGATGTTGCGGCGGCCGGTGGCCGCCCACCGCATGGCGTGCTCCAGGCTGCTGCCCTGGAACAGGTCGCCGTCCCTGCGGCCCTGCGCCTGCCAGCGCCGCGCGGCGGTGAGGATGGACCGGTGGACGGCCAGGCCGTCCCGGTTGGCCCGGACCCAGGCGCGCAGCCGCGGCCACGCCTGCGGCAGCGCGGGCCGCGAGAGCCAGACCTCCCGGTCGTCATGGGCGACCAGGTACGCGAAGACCTGGAACAGGCGCCGGACGGCGGCCGTCTCGTTCTCCCGGCGGCCGTCGAGGAACTCGGCCCACTGCGCGCGCCGCATGACCAGCTCGCCGTCGTCGGTCACCGTGACCAGCCGCAGGAAGACCTCGGGAGCCAGCTCGCGCTCGTCCGGGCCGAGCGCGGCGTAGGCGTCCTCGGCGAGGGTGCCCAGCGCGGGATCGGCGGAGGCGGCGCGGACGCGGGACCCGGCGTCGCTGCCGGCCGCCAGCAGCCGCGGGGTGTCGATGCCGCCGTCCCCGCTGACCAGGGCGAGCAGCAGGTCCCTGGCCGTGGGCCTGGCCTCGGGGTCCTTGGCGAGCGAGGCGGCGACGAACGGCCGCAGGTGCTCGGGCAGCATGTCCAGCTGCGGCTGGACGGACAGCACCCGGTGCATGATCCCGCCCAGGCTCTCCGCCCGGAACGGGTCGGCCCCGGTCGCGGCGAAGACCATGATCCCGCCCCAGGCGAAGATGTCCACGGCCGAGGTCGCCCGCTCGCCCATGAAGATCTCCGGGGCCATGTAGGTGGGGGTGCCGGCCACCATGCCGGTCGCGGTCAGCGACATGTCCTCGGTCCGGGCGACACCGAAGTCGATCACGCGCGGGCCGTCGGGCCCCAGGAGCACGTTGTCGGGCTTCAGATCGCGGTGGACCACCCCGGCCTCGTGGATGGCGGTCAGCGCGGTGGCCACCGCGGTCGCCAGGCGGTGCAGGTCGCCCCCGGTGAAACGGCGCCCCTCGGTGACGGCCCTGCGCAGGCTGGGGCCCTCCACGTACTCGGAGACGATGTACGGCCTGGGCCCGTCCAGGTCGGCGTCCAGCACGCCCGCGATGCAGAAGGAGGCGACGCGGCGGGCGGCGGCGGCCTCGCGGCCGAACCGGTCGCGCAGCTCGGGGTCGGTCGCCGCGTCGCCGTGCAGCACCTTCACCGCCACCCGCCGGCCCTCGGCGTCGTACGCCTCGTAGACCACACCCTGGCCGCCCGCACCCAGCCGCCCGGACAGCCAGTAGCCGCCCAGCCGCTGCGGATCCCCATCGATCAGTCCAGTGCTCAACCTCACACTCCGTTCGACGGCATGTTGGACGCACCGGAGGACGGCGGGGTTCGGGGGATGTCACACACTCGGGCCATGTCTCGTCCTCCTTACGTGAACAGCGATGAAGATCTCGCAGCCGAGTTCGGCGCCATCCGGCCCCGGCTCGTGGGCGTGGCCTACGGCCTGCTGGGCAGCCTCGACGAGGCCGAGGACGTCGTCCAGGATGCCTGGTTCCGGCTGGGCAGGGCGGACCGTTCGGCGATCGAGGACGTCACGGGCTGGCTGGTGGTCACAGTATCGAGGCTGGCGCTGGACGTGCTGCGTTCGGCGCGCGTGCGTCGCGAGGAGTACGTCGGGCCGTGGCTGCCCGAGCCGGTGGTGACCGGGGGCGACCCGGCCGACCGGGTGACGCTGGACGAGTCGATGAACCTGGCGATGCTGGTCGTCCTGGAGTCGCTGAGCCCTGCCGAGCGCACCGCGTTCGTGCTGCACGACGTGTTCGGGCTGCCGTTCGAGGAGGTGGCGCAGGCGGTGGGGCGCACCCCCGCCGCCTGCAGCCAGCTCGCCGCCCGCGCCCGCAAGCGCGTCGCGGCGCGGGCGCCGCGGTTCGAGGTGGACGCGGCCGAGCACCGCAGGGTGGTCGAGGCGTTCACCCGGGCCGCCCAGGGCCGGGACGTCGACGCCCTGCTCGCGCTGCTCGACCCCGACGTGGTGCTGCGCAGCGACGGCGGCGGGGTGGTACGGGCGGCGCGGCGGCCCGTCCACGGCGCGACACGGGTGGCCCGCTTCCTGGTGGGGGTCGCCGAGCGGTTCGGCGGCGGCGGGCGGCTGGTCCCCGCCACGGTCAACGGCCTGGCCGGGCTGCTGTGGTCGCGGGACGACGGCGCGGTCGGCGGCGTCTACGGGCTGTCCGTCTCCGCCGGCCGGATCACCGAGATCAACGTCGTGGTGAACCCGGAGAAACTGAGGAGTGTCCGATGAAAGAGCGCATCAACGTGGCCCAGCTCGCCCCCGAGGCGTACCGGGCGATGCTGGGGCTGGAGAAGTTCCTGGCCGGCAGCAAGCTGCCGCACATCACGAAGGAGCTGGTGAAGCTGCGGGTCAGCCAGATCAACGGCTGCGCCTTCTGCGTGGACCTGCACAGTCATGACCTGAAGGAGGCCGGGGAGAGTGACGAGCGCCTGTTCGCGGTGACGGTCTGGCGGGAGGCGCCGTTCTTCACCGACGCCGAGCGGGCGGCGCTCGCCCTGGCCGAGGAGGCCACCCGGCTCGCCGACCGCGGGGAGGCCGTGCCGGACCACGTCTGGGAGGAGGCAGCCGCGCACTACGAGCCGGAGACGCTGGCCGCGCTGGTGGTCGCGATCTCGACGATCAACGCGTGGAACCGGATCGGGGTCACCACGCGTATGGTTCCGGGTTCCCTCCGTCAGCAGAAGGGTTGATACGCGGAGGCGGTGAGGGCCGGGCCGGCCCGCGCGGAGGTCCGCGCGGGCCGGCCTGCAAGCGTCCGACAACCGGCTGTCAAGCGAGGCGGAGCACAGTGAGCTCAAGGAAAGGGGGCAGAAATGCGACGCATCAGGATCAGCCAGCAGAGCCCACGCCGTCCCGCCCGTCCTGCCGAGTTGGACCTGCGGTCTCCGGCGGGTCGTTCGCTTCCCTATTGATCGACTCTTTACACCGGTTTTATGCGGCGATCTGTAGATATTTCGTATAACGGAACCATCACGCCGGGGGGGCTCGATGAAGAGACTTATGGCTGTGCCGCCATCCGTCGCGCGGCTCAAGATCAGAGACATCCGTTCCGCGACGCGCCGCGGTATGAGCCGGGTGGCCAATGACGCCAAGGTCATCGACCTGCGCGCCTACGCCGGGCGGAACGTCCTGCGGTTCCCGCGCACGAGCGGTCCCACCTCCGCCGCCTGACCCTCTTTCCCGGGAAAAGACCCGCGCCGCGGGTCTTTTCCCGTTTCCGGGCGCGGTTCCGTTTCCGGATACCGGCCCCTCCCGGCACTCGGCCCCTCCCGCCCCCTCCGGGCGCGCCGCCTTCCCAGCCCCTCCGGGCACACCCCCCGGCCGGACCGTGCCGTCGCCGCACGCCCGACCAGCCCAACCGCACCCGGCGGGATCTCCGGCTGATTGAATGTCGCCCTATGAGCGAGTTATCCGCAACGGAGCGCACCCGGCACCGGCGCCTCCGCGAGAAGGGCCGGACCGACCGGGCCGCCCTCTACGAGGTGCTGCGCGCCGGGTTCGTCTGCCACCTGGGCGTGATCTCCGACGGCGTCCCCATGGTGGTCCCCACGGTGTACGGCTTCGACGCCGACCACCTCTACGTGCACGGCTCGGTCGCCAGCAGGAGCCTCGCCGGACGCGAGACCGCCGGGCGGCGCACGACCGCGGAGACCGGCTCACGACCGGAGGCGGATACGGAGGCGGATACGGACGCCGAGGCGGGTGCGGAGGCGGACGCCGGCCCGGACGGGAGGACCGCCCCGGGGACGGTCTGCGTGACGGTCACCCACGTGGACGGCCTGATCCTGGCCAGATCGGTGTTCGAGCACGGGGTCCACTACCGCTCCGCCATGATCTACGGTGTGCCCAGGAAACTGGAGGGCGAGGAGAAACTGGCCGCGCTGCGGATTCTGACCGAGCACGCGGCCCCCGGGCAGTGGGACTACGCCAGACGGCCCAGCCGCAAGGAGCTGGCGGCGACGACCATCCTCGCGATCCCCCTGGCCGAGGCGTCGGTCAAGGTGAGCGCGGGGCCGCCGGACGACGGCGACGGGTCCGACGCCGAGCTGGGGCTGTGGGCGGGCGTGCTGCCACTGGCCACCACCTGGCTGGAGCCGGTGCCCGACCCGGTGCTGCCCGAGGGGATCCCCCTTCCCGCCCATATCGCCGGGCGCGCGGGCACACCGTTCCCCTGACGGCGCCGCCGGACCCGACAGGACCGCCGGCACACCGGGCGGGGACTCAGCCCTTCGGCCCCGAGCGGATCACCGCGGCACCGCGTGGCACCACGCGGTCCCGCGCACCGGCTGCCCGCAGCACCGCGGCCAGTTCCCCGGGGTGTGTGAGCTGGGGATAGTGCCCGGCACCCGGTATCACGACGGCGGTCCTGTCCACGGTCAGCGGGTCGGACGACCCGGTGACGATCGTCACCGGCACCTCCACCCGGTCGAGCAGCCCGCGGAGCCCGTCCCGGGCGGCGTGTGCCGCGCGCATCGCACCGACCACCCGGCGCGCCGCCCCCGGCCGCCGCAGGTCCGCGACCGCGTCCGCCGGGATTCCGAGCCTCGCGCCCAGGCGCTCCCTCGGCATCCGGCGCAGCATCGGCACGGCCGTACCCGACCGGAGGAACCGGGGCGAGGGCGCCTGGAGGAAGGCCGGCGCGACGAGGACCACGGCGGCCACCCTGCCGGGGTGGGCGGCGGCGTAACGCAGCACGGGCCCGCAGCCGAAGGAGTGCCCGACCAGCACCGGTTCCGTCCTGACCGGCGCCATGAGAGCCTCCGTCCAGCCGTCCGGCGAGCGATCGGATCCCGGGCCTCCCGAACCCGGCAGGTCGCCGGAACGGCCCAGGCCCGGCAGGTCGCCGGAACGGCCCAGGCCCGGCAGGTCGGCGGTCAGAGCGGGGGCGTCCAGGTGGCCGAGCACGGCCTCCCAGGAGTCGGCGTCGAGCGGCAGCCCGTGCAGCAGCACGTACTCGGGGTTCTCCCGCTCGCCCGCCAGCCAGGTCCGGCTCCCCGCGACGTCCCGGAAACCGTGCGGCTCGCGGGGCGGGGTGCCCGTGCCGAAGCGGGCGCCGACCAGCCCGTCGGCCCAGTCGCGGAGCACCTGCCCGACCGGGGGCATGCGGAGGCCGGCCCGCTCGGCGAAGGCCAGGGCAGGAGCGGTGTCGTAGCGGTCGGCGGACATGAACGACAGCGTCTCGGGGTCGGCCCCGGTGAGCGCGCGGGGCAGCCGCCGCACCACCCCGACCGGGATCGTCCGGCGGGGCGCGGGCACCCCCAGGTGCCCGGCGACCAGCCCGACCAGTTCCGGCAGGTTGGGCGTCGCGTCGTCGAGAACCCAGTACGCCTGCCCCGAGGTCTCCTCGTGTTCGGGCAGGGCGGCCATGAACCGGGCGAGATAGTCACCGTCCACCACCGGCAGGAAGACGTCCGGGCCACCGGGCAGGGCGGGCAGCCGACCGTTCCAGAGAGCGTGGATCACCGAGGCCAGGCCGATGAACTGGCCGGGGCCGACCACGGTGCTGGGGTTGACGACCGTCAGCGGCACGCCCAGCTCGTGGGCCCTGGCCCGCACCGCCGCGTCGGCCTCCCGTTTGGACGCCTCGTAGGCGCCGTCCCGGCGGTAGTCCCACGGGCCGCCGCTCACGCGGTAGCCGCTGATGTGCACCAGGCGGCGCAGGCCGGGCCGGGCGGCCGCCCAGCCGACCACGTTGAGCGCGCCGGTCACGTTGACCGCCCTGGCCTCCTCGGCGCTCAGGCCGAAGGCGAAACGGGCCGCGGCGTTGTAGACGTCGCGTACCCCGTCCATGCCGTCCCCGCCGTCCCCGCCGTCCACGACTGTGACGCCTTCGACGCCCCCGACGCCGAGACCGGGCCGGGTGATGTCGGCGGAGACGACGGTCAATCCGCTCGTGTCCACCCGCCGCCGGGCGAGCCAGGGTGTGAGCCGGTCTCCCGGTCCGCGCACGGCGGCGGCCACGCCTCGGCCCTGGCGGAGCAGCTCCGCGACCAGGGAGCGTCCGACGAATCCCGTAGCACCGAAGACGATGGAGTCGGGGGCCACATGATCACCTCATAATAGATCGGTCTACATATTTAATGGGCACGCGGAAGCACAGGACAGGGCATGCGAGCACCTGGGGTGGCCCGGGGTACCACCCGGCGTGGGCCGCCGGTTGGGGCGCCGGGTGGGCCGCCCTTCCCGTTCGTGGCGGTTTCACCGTGAGGCCCCGGCCGGGAACCCCTCCCCGCACTCGGCGAGGGTTCGACCGGGCCTCCGGGGCCCGCCGGGAGGCCGCTCAGAGCAGCGTCGCGATCCTCCGGGCCACCCGGTCGAGCGGCTCCCGGCTGCGGTGGGCCCGCGCCAGCAGCAGCGCCCCCTCGATCAGGGCGAGGACGGTGACCGCCAGGTCGGCGGCGTCGGGATGCCCGTCGGCCGCCAGCCGCTCGCGCAGCACGTTCTCCCAGGAGCCGTAGACCTCGGAGCAGACCTGCTGCAGCGGGTCGTTGACGGCCGCCATCTCCAGCGCGACCGTGGCCACCGGGCAGCCCTTGCGCCACCCGGAGGCCTCCAGCCTGTCGCCGAGCAGCGCCAGCACGCCGTTCACCAGGCTCGCGGTGCCGGGCGCGGTCTCGGCCAGGTCCTGCACGGCCCGGCCGACCTCGCGACCGGCCCGGCGCACGGACTCCCCGACGAGCTGGTCCTTGCCGCCGGGGAAATGGAAGTAGAGCGAGCCGCGCGGGGCCCCGCTGACCGCGATCACCTGATTCAGCCCGGCGCCGAAGTAACCGCCGCCTTCGATCAGGTCCTGCGTCGCGTCCAGCAGCCGGCCGCGTGTCTCGTCACCCTTCTGTCCCATGCCTAAAAAATAGACCGGTCTTCTTATTATTTGCAACCCTCCCGGACAGGAACAGCAGAACCAAGGGGGTCACCACGCAAAGGGCGAGCGTGACGGCCTGGCCCACGGCGTCCACCGGCGCGAAATGACCCAGGTGCCCCAGATGGAAGGCGAGGTGCGGCACCGCGAAGACCAGGTAGCCGCCGAGCACCGTGCGGACCAGCAGCCGGTCGAGCGTCACCGCCGCGACCGCGAGCATCAGGCCGAAGCCGAGGTTCAGCCCGCCGAAGTCCAGCACCATGTGCTCGTTGTACGGCGGCAGCAGCGCCACCCAGGGGTGACCCGGCAACGGGAAGTCCTCGAAGAACCCGCGCGGGGAGATCGACGCCCACGCCCCGATGACCGCCTGCGTGACCGCCAGCCCGGCGAGCCCGGCCCGCAGCCACCCCCGGGCCGCACCGCCCGGGGCCCGGCCGGGCGCGCCGCCACGGGTCCGCGCCTCCGCGAAGATCCCGCTCATCGGCTCACCGCCCGCGCGCCGTACCCGGTCCTGCCCTCGGTCTCCGCCAGGAACTCCGCGAAGGTCTTCCGCCCGTCGGCGTGGCCGGGCGCGAGGTGGACGCCCCGCCGGAAGGCGGCGAACGCCCTGCCCGGCAGGGGCAGCGGCAGGATGAGCCGGTTCCGGCCCGTGGCCCGCAGGTAGGCGCGGGCCAGCTCGGCCGCGCCGAGCACCTGGGGACCGCCCATGTCGGGCACCCGCCCGGCGGGGGCGTCGAGCGCCAGGCCGACCAGCCGCTCGGCGACCTCGTCCGCGTCGACGGGCTGGAAGGCCGTGCCCGCCGGGACGGGCATGATGGGCGACCTGGCCGACGCGGCCATCATGAACAGCACCAGGTCGTGGAACTGCGTGGTCCGCAGGATGGTGTACGGCAGGCCGGAGTTCTCGACCAGCCTCTCCACCTCGAACTTGGTGCGGTAGTACGAGTACGGGTGCCGGTCGACGCCGACGATGGAGATGTGGACCAGGTGCGCCCCCTCGGGCGCGGCGGCGATCAGCCGCCGGGTGCCCTCGACGTCCGTCGCGGCGTCGCGGGGGTCGCTGGCCAGGTGGATAATCGTGCGGACTCCGTCGAGGGCGGGGCCGAGCCCGGCCCCCGTTCGCAGGTCGCCGAGGTACGGTTCCCGGGTGCGGCTCAGCACGCGGGCGGGGTGACCGGCCGCGGCGAGCCGGTCGACGACATGGCGGCCGAGGGTACCCGTACCTCCGGTGACCAGGATTTTCTCTGTCATGCCCCTACGAACCGGCGAGCCCCCGGAAATGTGACAGTTTTTCTGGATTGAGGATGAAGTGCAGCCCGACGATCATTCCGCCGGACACCTCCGCCACGAAGACGGTGATGAGCTCGCCGTCGCGCCAGGCGAGGATCGCGTCCTGACCGTTGACGTCGGCGTGGCCCAGCTCCACCCCGGCCGCGAACCGGGCGGCGATCCCGGCGAGGTAGCGGACGACCTTCTCCCGGCCGGTCACCGGCCGCAGCGCGGCGCTGACCTTCCCGCCGCCGTCGGCCCAGGCGACCACGTCGGCGGCGAGCAGGTGTTCCAGCCCGGCGAGGTCACCGCCCCGGGCCGCCGCCAGGAAACGTTCCACGACCTCGCGCCGCTGCTCACCCGGCGCGTCGAACCTGCGGCGCTCGCCGACCCGTTTGCGGGCCCGGCCATGGAGCTGGCGGCAGTTGGCCTCCGACAGGTCGAGCACCTCCGCGATCTCCCGGTAGCCGTACGAGAACGCCTCGCGCAGCACGAACACGGCGCGTTCGGCCGGGGTGAGCCGCTCCAGCAGGACCAGGAAGGCGATGGACACCGAGTCGCGCTGCTCGGCGGTCTCCAGCGGGCCGAGCGCGCCGGTCGGCGCGGGTTCGGGGAGCCAGAAGCCGACGTAGCGCTCGCGGGTGGCGCGGGCGGCGGTCAGCCGGTTGAGGCAGAGGTTGGTGACCACCTTGGCCAGCCAGGCCCCCGGCGATCCGATGTTCTCCCGCTCGGCGCGGCCCCAGCGCAGGTAGGCGTCCTGGACGACGTCCTCGGCCTCGGCGGTCGAGCCGAGCATCCGGTAGGCCAGGCCGAACATCCTCGGACGTTCCGCTTCGAACTCCTCAACGTCCTCCGTCACCCGACCAGGGTGGCAGAGAATCCGCGACTCCGAAAAATTAGAACGGAATAGTACGTTCCGAGAGTTATGGTGAGGACATGGAGACGACCAGTACGGCGCCGCTGAACGGCCGGAAGGCCCAGGCGGCACGTAACGACCACGTGATCCTCCAGGCCGCGCGAGCGGTCTTCGTCGGCGACCCCGGGGCCCCGATCGCCGCCGTGGCCGAGCGCGCGGGGGTGGGCATCAGCGCCCTCTACCGCCGCTACCCCGGCAAGGAGGACCTGCTCCGCAAGCTCTGCTCCGACGGGCTCAAACTGTACATCTCCGAGGCCGAGGCGGCCCTGGCCGACGACGGCGACCCGTGGCAGGCCTTCGCCGGGTTCATGCGCCGCGTCGTGGACGCCGACACGCACTCGCTGACGATCAACCTGGCCGGGACCTTCACCCCCGACGAGAGCCTGCACCGCGACTCCGCCCACGCGAACGAGCTCACCGTACGGATCTTCGAACGGGCCCGGGACGCGGGAGTCCTCCGCCCCGGCCTGGACGTCGCCGACCTGTCGATGGTCTTCGAACAGATCGCGAGCCTCCATCTCGGCGACGAGACCAGAACCGCCCAGATCAGGCACCGCTACCTGGCACTGGCCCTCGACGGCCTGCGCCTCGGCTCGGCCGACCCCCTGCCCGGACCGCCGCCGAGCGCCGAGGAGATCGACCGCCGCTGGGCGGCCGAACAACGGCCCAGGTAGCGGCTCAGGCGTTCGGCGAGAACAGGTCGACGCCGTTGCCGTCCGGGTCGTGGATCACGGCGTACCGCTGCCCCCAGAACGCGTCCCACGGTTCCTTGACGCCCTCGTACCCGAGGGAGACCAGTTCCCGGTACGCCTCGTCCACCTCGGCGGGGGTGTCGAACCGGAACGCCAGCGACATCCCCTCCTGTCCGTCACCGGGTCGCCACTCGGGGTGGAACGAGCGGATGGTCTCGACCGTGTCCCAGGCGAGGCGCAGGCCGCCGGGCAGGGTGACCTCGACGTGCGGCTGCCCGTCGGCCTCCGGCGGCACGTCCAGGCCGAGCAACCGGTAGAAGGCCAGCGACCGGCCCATGTCCTTGACGACCAGGCCGATGACGTCCAGCTGCGCTTTCATGGCGAATGCCTCCGATCAGAGCGTGAACGACGGGATGGCGTGACCGGCCGGCGAGGACGGCCCCGTCCCGTCCGTACGGTTCAACCTAGCCACGCCCCCGACCGCGGTCTTGCAGGAAACGGACGCACCGCCGGGGCACGGGCCCCGGCCACCCCCGGCCATCCGCCGGACGCGTCAGGAGAGCGCCGGTCACCGCGGTCACGTCGCCGACGGGAGACACACCGGCCGGAGCGGGGACCGGCCTTCGGCCGGTCCCCGCTCCGGCCGGGGATCTCAATCTTCGGCAGCGCTCACGATCAGCTGCAGCCGCTGGTGGAGCCGCAGCCCTCGCAGACGTAGCAGCTGCCGGCCGGGCGCATCTTGGTGCCGCAGGTCATGCAGAGCGGCGCGTCGGCGGTGCGGCCCTGGTGGGACTCCAGGGAGCCGGCCCGCTGCGTGACCTCCACGGTGACGGGCTCGGACCGGGGCTTGTGCGGCGCCTCGATGGGAGCCGAGGTGGCGAGCTCGGCGATGACCTGGTCGGTATTGGCCGGGGCCGGGTCCTCCCCGCGCTGCTGGGCGGCGCGCTCGGAGGCGGAGAAGATGCCCAGGGCGGCGCGCTCCTCGTAGGGCAGGTGGTCCAGGGCCAGCCGGCGGAAGATGTAGTCCATCACCGAGGCGGCCATGCGGATGTCCGGGTCGTCGGTCATGCCGGCCGGGTCGAAGCGCATGTTGACGAACTTGCCGACGTAGGTCTCCAGCGGCACGCCGTACTGCAGGCCGATGGAGATGGCCACGGAGAAGGCGTCCATGACGCCCGCGAGGGTCGAACCCTGCTTGGACATCTTCAGGAAGACCTCGCCCAGACCGTCGTCGGGGTAGGACGAGGCGGTCATGTAGCCCTTGGCGCCGCCCACGGTGAAGCGGGTGGTGGTGCTGGGACGCTGGTTCGGCAAGCGGCGGCGGGTCGGGCGGCTGATCTCCACGACCTGGATCTCGGGCTCCGCGACCGGCTTCTCCTCGGACTTCTCGTCGGCCTTCTTGCCGGCCGCGGAGAGCGGCTGGCCGACCTTGCAGTTGTCGCGGTAGACGGCCAGGGCCTTCAGGCCGAGCTTCCAGCCCTCCAGGTAGACCTGCTCGATGTCCTCGACCGTCGCGGACTCGGGCAGGTTGACCGTCTTGGAGATGGCCCCGGACAGGAACGGCTGGACCGCGGCCATCATGCGGACGTGGCCCATGGGCGCGATCGCCCGCTCGCCCATGGCGCAGTCGAACACCTCGTAGTGCTCGGCCCGCAGGCCGGGGGCGTCGACGACGTGGCCGTGCTCGGCGATGTACTCGACGATCGCCTCGACCTGCTCCTCCTGGTAGCCGAGCCGCCGCAGGGCGCGCGGGATCGTCTGGTTGACGATCTGCATGGAGCCGCCGCCGACGAGCTTCTTGAACTTGACCAGGGCGAGGTCGGGCTCGATGCCGGTGGTGTCGCAGTCCATCATCAGGCCGATGGTGCCGGTCGGGGCGAGCAGCGAGGCCTGGGCGTTGCGGTAGCCGTTCTTCTCGCCGAGCTTGAGGCACTCGGCCCACTGCCTGGTGGCCTCGCGGTGGATGGCCTCGTCCATCGCCTCGAACGTGTGCAGGGTGTCGTTGGCGTCGCTGTGCTTGCGCATGACCCGCTTGTGGGCCTCGGCGTTGCGGGCGTACCCCTCGTACGGGCCGACGGCCGCGGCCAGTTCGGCGCTGCGGCGGTAGGAGGCGCCGGTCATCAGCGAGGTGATGGCGCCGGCGATGGCCCGGCCGCCGTCGGAATCGTAGGCGTGGCCGGTGGCCATGAGCAGCGCGCCCAGGTTGGCGTAGCCGATGCCGAGCTGGCGGTAGGCCCGGGTGGTCCGGTCGATCTTCTCGGTCGGGAAGTCGGCGAAGGTGATGGAGACGTCCATCGCGGTGATGATCAGCTCGGTGATCTTCACGAAGTTCGCGACGTCGAAGGAGTCGTCGTCCTTCAGGAACTTCAGCAGGTTGATGCTCGCCAGGTTGCACGAGGAGTTGTCCAGGTGCATGTACTCCGAGCAGGGGTTGCTGGCGGTGATGCGGCCGGTCTCCGGGCTGGTGTGCCAGTCGTTGATCGTGTCGTCGTACTGGATGCCGGGGTCGGCGCACTCCCAGGCGGCCTTGGCCATCTTGTGGAACAGGTCCCTGGCGTCGATCTTCTCGATGATCTCGCCGGTGAGGCGGGCGCGCAGGCCGAAGTCACCGCCCTGCTCCACCGCGCGCATGAACTCGTCGGAGACGCGCACGGAGTTGTTGGCGTTCTGGTATTGGACGGAGACGATGTCCTTGCCGCCCAGGTCCATGTCGAACCCGGCGTCGCGGAGGGCGCGGATCTTGTCCTCCTCACGCGCCTTCGTCTCGATGAACTCCTCGATGTCGGGGTGGTCGACGTCCAGGACGACCATCTTGGCGGCGCGCCGGGTGGCGCCACCGGACTTGATCGTGCCCGCGGAGGCGTCGGCGCCGCGCATGAAGGAGACCGGGCCGCTGGCCGTGCCGCCGCTGGAGAGCAGCTCCTTGGAGGAGCGGATCCGGGAGAGGTTGACGCCGGAGCCCGAACCGCCCTTGAAGATCACACCCTCTTCCTTGTACCAGTCGAGGATGGACTCCATCTGATCGTCGACGGAGAGGATGAAGCACGCGCTGACCTGCTGCGGCGAGGCGGTGCCGACGTTGAACCAGACCGGCGAGTTGAAGCTGAAGACCTGGTTGACCAGGGCGTACTTGAGCTCGTGGTCGAAGATCTCGGCGTCCTCGTCGGTGGCGAAGTAGCCGTGCTCGACCGCGGTCCTGGTGTAGACGCCCACGACGCGGTCGACGAGCTGCTTGAGGCTCCACTCGCGCTGCGGGGTGCCGACCGCACCGCGGAAATACTTGGTCGTCACGATGTTGGCGGCGTTGACCGACCACGACTCGGGGAACTCGACCCCGCGCTGCTCGAAGTTGATCGATCCGTCGCGCCAGTTGGTCATGACGACGTCACGGCGCTCCCACGACACCTGGTCGTAGGGGTGCACACCCGGCGTGGTGAAGATGCGCTTCATCTTCAAGCCCCTGCGCACCCGCTTGCCGCCACGTGAAACTGCGCCACTGACGGTCTCCGTCATGACTTCCCCCTCCTGGGGCCCCATAGAACCCTCGAATCGGACCACATCGACGCGCCGCTTCACCCCCGGCGCCCGGGGTCTGCCTTCAGCCCTGCTTTTCGGAGCGCTCCGCCCGGAGCTGCTTGATCTCGGCCTCGAAGTCGGCCAGGGTCTCGAACCCCCGGTAGACGGAGGCGAAGCGCAGGTAGGCCACCTCGTCCAGCTCGCGGAGCGGGCCCAGGATCGCCAGCCCGACCTCGTGAGCGGGGATCTCCGCGCACCCGGTCGCCCGGATGCTCTCCTCGACCCGCTGGCCCAGCTGCGCCAGGGAGTCTTCACCGACCGGCCGGCCCTGGCAGGCCCGCCGGACACCCGCGATCACCTTCTCCCGGGAGAACGGCTCGGTCACGCCGCTGCGCTTGCTCACCATGAGCAGGACGGTCTCCTGCGTGGTGAACCTGCGCCCGCATTCCGGACATGTACGGCGACGCCGGATGGCGCTGCCGTCGTCGGTGGACCGGCTGTCGATGACCCGGGTATCCGGATGACGACAGAACGGACAGTGCACGCGCGTCGCCTCCTTGAGCTGCCGAGCGGCTCACCCGTCTCATCTACCCCACAACATGTGCGCCGGGACGCTCGCACACGCCCCTCAAATAGTCGAGGTGCGGTAATGGAAACACAATTTGTGGGGTAGCGCTCTGATGAAGCCACTAGATGTTGTGGTCCAACCGTAGAAGTGCGCGACCATGAACGCAAGTTGGCAGGAGCCCGCCGCACGAAGTCGCTGATCAGCCCACGCGCCCCGGCGTGTCGCCCCCGCGCCTCACATCGCGGACGTCTCTTCTGTTGTCCCGGGCCCCACGGGCATCGCGCCCGTACGCCCCGGGCCCTCCGGCTACCCCGGGAAGGACCCCCCGAACACCGGCGGGAGGACCGGTCGAGACACCCTCGGCGGAGCCGCGGGACGTGCACGGGCGCGCCCTCCGGGATCCGGCGAACGCGCCACCTCCCCGGCCCCGCGACCGCGCACGGGGAGCGGGAGCGCGCTCCCGCAGACCTCCACGGAGCGGCCGGAGAAGCCGACCGGAATCCGGAAGGCGGCCCACGGGCCGGACTCCGCCGGACGCCCCGGGACACCCGATGGAGCGCCCTTCGGGAGCGGCTCCGGGAAACCAGCCGCGGTGCGCCTGCGGGGCGGCACGGGAAGGGATCCCCGGAACCCGGGAAGCTGTGACCTCTGGGATCCTAGGGACTTCGGGGACCGGCCGCGACGGCGCCCCCGGAGGAACGCCCCTCGCGGGACGCACCGCGGGACCCGCCGGAGGACGGCTCGGGGAAAGGCTGTCGTTCACGAGAACGGCCGCCTCGGGAGAACCGCCGTTTCAAGGAAACCGCCGCCCGGGAGCCGCCGGCTCGAGGGAGCGGCTTCTCGGGGAAACCTTCGTCCCAGGGGACGGCCGTTTCAAGAAAACGGCCGGGAAAGGGCCTCGGCGGCGATTGTTCGCGATTCTCGGATTTCCAGGAATGCCCAAGACCGCGGGCGGTGGCAGCGGGGGTCGACCACCCGCGGCGCACGGTCCTCCCGGCCGCGCTCAGAAAGCCGTGCCGACGAACGGGTACGGCCGGGAGCCGGGCCGGGGCACCGCGCCGGGCAGGCCGCCGGCGTTCGTGATCCGGTGGGCCACCGGGCCGGGATTCCCCTCCCCCGCCGGCACGCCGGCGGTCTCCCCCGGCGTGTCGCCCCCGTGCACCGCGGTCCGCGGCAGGCCGTCACGGCCCGCCCGCTCACCCGCCCGGCCGGCGTCGATCCACCCGCCCATCCACAGCACCCCCAGGGTGAGCAGCACGAGCGCCGCCACCACCACGTGAAGTCGGATCGTAGCCATGTCGTTCTGTGGGCCAAGGAGTTGGCTATGATGGTTGTCTTTCTAAGAACTC